>JALFNQ010000038.1 GCA_022773965.1 Lachnospiraceae bacterium | reverse complement strand
ATGAAACGTCTTCAGATCCGGCTTCTCAAAAGTAATTGAGCCCAGCGTTGCAAAATCCAGCCGCTTTCCGCCAAGATGCCTGCGTTTTGGATAATAAAGGGCATATTGGATGGGCAGACGCATATCCGGCGTGCCGAGCTGTGCAATGATGCTGCCATCCTCATATTGTACCATAGAATGGATCACACTCTGGGGCTGTACGACCACCTCGATCTGATCAAGTTCTACGCCAAAGAGCCATTTTGCCTCCATAACCTCAAGTCCCTTGTTGACCATCGTTGAGGAATCTACCGTGATCTTTCTTCCCATGGACCAATTCGGGTGCTTCAGCGCATCCTCCAGTGTCACATTTGCCAGCTCCTCCCGTGTTTTTCCCCGGAAAGGTCCGCCGGAAGCAGTCAGTAGTATCTTATCTATCTTATTTGAGCGCTCACCATTTAATGACTGAAAAATCGCCGAATGCTCACTGTCCACCGGAAGAATCTGCACATCATATTCCTTCGCCATCGGCATGATCAGATGTCCTGCTGTGACAAGTGTTTCTTTATTTGCAAGTGCGATATTTTTTCCAGACTGGATCGCAGCGACTGTCGGACGCAGTCCAAGCATGCCAACAATAGCCGTTACCAGTATCTCACTGTCAGCATCTGCTGCAATATCGATCAGGCCTTCCATGCCATAATGCACCTTCACGCCCAGATCCGCGACCCGTGCTTTCAGATCCAACGCGTCCTTTTCCTCCCAGACTGCCACATTTTTCGGCTTAAACTCACGAATCTGCTGTTCAAACAGCCCTGTGTTGTGTCCCGCCGCCATCGCGGTCACCTGTAAGTCACCCTGTGTGCGCACAATATCCAATGTCTGTGTACCGATGGAACCGGTAGAACCAAGTATTGCTATTTTTTTCATTTTTCCATTCCTTTTTTGTTTGATGCAGTCACTATCCGCCAATAGTGCCTTGAATGCTTACATGAAGTAATATGCCAGGAAGTAGATCACCGGAGCCGTAAAAATAACGGAATCGAACCGGTCAAGGACACCTCCGTGCCCGGGAATCAGCTTCCCGTAGTCCTTTACCTCATAATTTCGCTTGATCGCAGATGCCGTCAGATCTCCCACCATAGAGATCAGGGCCCCTGCCGCACTGATCAATGCCAGTACGCATACCTGCATGTGTGTGATCCCCATCTGCGGAGCAAAAATCCGTGCATAGAAATAAGTCAAAAGCATCGTTCCTGCCACACCGCCTATAGCACCCTCCACAGATTTTTTCGGTGAGAGGATGGGAGACATTTTGTGTTTTCCGATCAGCTTTCCAATACAGTATGCACAGGTGTCACATCCCCAGGAAGAGATGAAGATCAACCATACAGTGTATGTACCATTTGGCAACGCTCTTGTCTGATACAAAAACGAAAACATCACCCCTACATAAAGGACTCCAAAAATCGCCTGCATGATCTGGCTGCTGTGGAATTTCGGATACTGATGTACCATGATCAGCAAAAAGACCATCATAACGATCATCACGTATAAAAGCCAGTTGATAGGCATCTGAAATTCAGTGGCGGCAGCCAGCAGGACATAGTAAATAACCGTCAATGCATATCCCGTCCATCCAAGTCCTGTCCGGTGGATCTGAAAGACCCGGTAAAGCTCCATGAGGCCGATCAGGGATAAAATCAGTGAAACGGCCCACAACAGCCAGCCTCCGTTTATTAGAAAAAAGAGTGCCAGTATGACAAGCACGATCCCACTGATCAATCTCGTACGAAACATAATTATTCCTCCTTGATACCTCCATAGCGCCGATCGCGATTTTCAAAGGCATCGATTGCTTTTTTCAGTTCTTGCTCGTTAAAATCCGGCCAGGGCACCTCAGTAAAATAAAACTCACTGTATGCCAGCTGCCAGAGCAGATAATTGGACAGCCGCTGTTCTCCACTGGTGCGGATGAGCAGATCAGGATCCGGCAGATCCTTTGTGTCAAGATATCCGTCAAATACCTCTTCCGTGAGATCCTCCGGCTGTAAAGCACCTACTTTCACATCTGTACAGACCTTTCGCATCGCACGAATCATCTCATCCCGGCTGCCATAGTTAATGGCAATCGTCAGGTTCAGATCATCATAGACAGATGAAATCCGGTCTGCCTCAATGATCTGCTGCTGAAACTTCGGCTCCAGACGGCTGATATCACCGATGACCCGGATATGCATCTTGTGCTCATGGGCTGTCTGAATACATTTATTCAAATAACCGGACAAGAGCTTCATCAAAGCCTTTACCTCCGAATCCGGCCGACTCCAATTTTCTGTTGAAAAAGCATAGAGCGTCAGATATTTCACGCCCATCTTTTTTGCCGCCAGACAGATGTCCTCTACATTTTTTGCACCTGCCGTATGACCGGCATTGCGGGGCAATCCCTTCCTCTTTGCCCATCTTCCGTTGCCATCCATAATGATCGCAATATGCTGCGGAACACTCATCTTATTCCTCCTTTAAAAAATGAGGCACTGCATAAGCATGCCCCACTTTTTGTTTATTTTATACGGTAAGGATCTCTTTTGTCTTTTCCTCAACTGCTTTGTCTACACTCGCAATGTACTTATCTGTCAGCTTCTGCAATGCATCTTCAAGATCTTTGATCTCGTCCTCAGAAATATCCTCGCTCTTGGAAAGCTTCTTGAAGGCATCGTTGCCGTCACGACGAATATTGCGGATAGCAACCTTCGCATTCTCACCCTTCTTCTTTACATCCTTTGCCAGCTCTTTACGGCGCTCCTCTGTCAGTTCAGGGAACACCAGACGGATCAGCTTTCCATCATTCGTCGGGTTGATACCCAGATCAGAAGTCAGGATCGCCTTCTCTATCGCCTTTACCATAGACGCCTCCCAGGGCTGGATCTGGATCATACGCGGCTCCGGCACATTGACGTTTGCCACCTGCTGGATCGGTGTCGGTGTACCGTAGTAGTCGACACGCAGCTTATCCAGTACGTGGGGATTCGCGCGTCCGGCACGAATCCCACCAAATTCCTCAGACAGATTATTCATAGTCTTACTCATTTTTTCATCATAGATGCTTAATCTTTCATCCATAGCAATTACCCTCCTGATAAAATTGATCAAACGGTCACGATCGTGCCGTTAAATTTGCCGTTCACTGCATTCACAATACTATTTTCTTCATTCAGCGCAAATACATACATCGGCATATGATTTTCCATACACATGACAGATGCAGTCATATCTACCACTGCAAGCTTTTGTTCGATGACCTCCTCAATCGAAATCGTATCATATTTCTTTGCATTCGGATTGGTCTTCGGATCACTGTCATACACACCATCAATTGCCTTTGCCAGATAAATGCCATCTGCCTCGATCTCAATGGCCCGCAGCGTCGTACCGGTATCTGTGGAAAAATAGGGATGTCCTGTGCCGCCCGCAAAGAAAACTACCATTCCCTTTGCAAAATACTTATTTGCACGGTCCTTTGAAAACAGCTTTGTAAAGCTGCCACACTCAAAGGGTGTGAGTACGTTGGTCATCATGCCTTCCGAACGGAAAATCTCAGATACATAAATACAGTTCATCACTGTTGCAAGCATACCGATCTGATCTGCCTTCGTGCGGTCAATCGTATTGCTGGTGCGTCCGCGCCAGAAATTTCCGCCTCCGATCACAATGCCGACTTCCACACCTGCATCCACGATCTGTTTTACCTGCTTTGCAACGCCTACAACTGTTGCCTCATCAAATCCAAAGCCCTTATTACCTGAAATTGCCTCTCCACTCAGTTTTAAAAGGATTCGCTTCATATGGTCTGATCCCCCTGCCAGTCTGTTTGAAAATTGATTTTGTTCCGATTATTTGTTCTTTGCAAAAAGACTCTCAACATCCACATCTGCGTAGCACTGTGAACAGAAGCCCTCGATCACTGCACCATTATTGATCTGTACAGAACGGGACTTAATATTACCCATAATGACTGCTGAAGTATCTACAACAACAGGTCCCTGAACATCAATATCACCCTTAACAGCACCTGCGATCACTGCTGACGTAGCAGTAATGTTTCCGATGATCACAGAGCCAAGTCCCACCTTTACGGTACCGGAGCTGACAACCTCTCCCTCAATATGGGCTGCGTCTGCAAAAAATTCAGAAGAAGCGCTGTTTCCTACGACCGTACCGATCACAGTCAGCTTGCCATTACACTTGATATCTCCCTCGATGCGTCCCTCGATCTCGAAGGAACCGGTTGTCTCCATGTTTCCTTTGATCTTTGTACCTGCAGTGATCACAGAAACCTCATCTGTAACCTCGTTGTTTTCAACTACAGGCGCTGCGGTTGCTGCCTCTACCTCTGCAGCTGCCTCAGCGGCTGCTTTTACTGCTGTATCCATTGTATCCATTATTTTTTCCTCCTTTATGGTATCCTTCTTGTGTGTATTGTAAAGTTCAACTGCACTCTGCGCATTCATCTGTACAGGAGCTTCTTTCACCTCGGTCTCTTTCGGTTTTTCCACCGATTCAACCTGAATCTCCGGCATTTCCACAACTTCAGGTTCAACGTTTATCTCTAATTTAGCTTCAACCTCAACTTCGGGTTCTGCCTCTGCTTTTGCTTCATTCTGAATCTCAGGTATTACCTCCGGTTCTGCTTCAAGCTGCGGTTCTACCTGAACCTCAGGTATTGCTTCCGGCTCCTCTTCAGACTGTGTTTCTACCACGGCATCAGCTTTCACTTCCACCTGAACCTCAGGTATTACTTCCGGTTCAGCTTCGGGCTGAGTTTCAGCCACGATCTCAGGTACTGCTTCAGGTTCAGGTTCTGCAAAAACCTCTTTCTCATCAGGCACTTTGACAACCGGTTCCTCCAATTTTTCCGGTTCCTGTGGCAGCTCCTGTTCATCCATAACATCAGCCTCTATCTCATCCAATGGACGAAGCTCAGGCTCCGGCTGTTCCTCAGAAGATACCTTCTGGCTTGATTTTTTCTCCACCTGTTCAAGCAGACCATCCAGCTTAGACAATTCCTGCTCTACATCCAGCTCACTGTCAAGTGTGTTTACCTGAAAGTCATCGTCATCAGTATAATTATCACCTGGCAAAAGCTCATTTAATGCCTGAGAAAAATCATCCTTAAAGTCCTTGAAAAATCCCATATTTATCCTCCGTATATTTTTTGTTTTCTGTTAACTGAGATTGTGATGAATCACCTGTGCGTCCTCTGTGATCGGCAGGATCTCTGCGTCCATCTCCTCCAGCTTTTGCAGTATTTTTTCTAATGCTTCTACGGTAGAATCCTTGTCGGCTGCATCATGCATCAATACAACAGAATATTTGTATTTCACAACATCTGTCATCACATTTTTCACCAATTCATCCGCAGTATATATCTGAGAAGTTGCATCCCCACATACAACATTCCAGTCATAATAAGTCATTCCCTTCTCACCCAGAAAGTCGATGAACTCGTTCATATCTATATTGCTGACCTGATTTGAGCTGCCGCCAGGGAAACGATAAAAACGACAGTCTACGCCTGTAACATCCTTCAGATAGTCATGTAATTTGTTAAAATCAGCAGAAAATGCATCCACGGACTCATAGATCGTACTGTATTTATGTGAATAGGAATGCATGCCCAGTGTATGTCCATCGGCAACGATCTGCTGATACCACTGCTCTGCCTCCTCACCTTCCTTGCCCGTAACAAAAAATGTTGCCTTGACACCATGCTTCTTTAAAATCGCCAATATTTCCGGTGTGTTTTTGCTGGGGCCATCATCAAAGGTCAGATACACGGTCATAGGATCATCTTCCCCACGCAGATTGTCCTCAAGCGCGATGCAGTCACGAATCTTTTCGTTCGCTACCGGTGTCTCCTCCTGTGCCGGCTCATCCTTCTCTCCCTCTGCTTCCGCGGGATCGTCATATGTGGCATAATCTCCCTCTGCTTCTGGTGAGGGTGCCTGCACCTCCGGTGTCTGAACCTGTGCACGCTCAATCATTTTTTCTGCCAGAATGCCGATCTGATCCTGGAGCGATGATACCCGAACCATCAAAAAGACATTCATAACCATACACAGAATCATCCATGCTACCATAAAAAGAACGATCCCTGTCTTGATCCGGTTGATCCGCTGACGACGTGCGCGCTGTTCCTTTAATCCCTGAGGTGTACTCTGTTTTGTGTTCTTATTACTCATATGTAACTATACTCCAAAAATATTTCATGTCATGATTAACTATATCTTACCATACTTTCCGGAGATATTGTGTTAGAATTTTTAAAAATATTTTCTTTATCGTCTGACTTTTTTAGAAAATTACAGCAAGTATTCAGAACGAGTTGAAGCACTTGCTGCTAAGACCGTGCGAATATGATATAAGAGTGAAAAAAATCCATGAAAATTCCCATTAAAATTTTTCCAAAAGAAAAACAAGCCCCTGCACAATCCGTACAAAAGGCTTGTTCCAACCATCTCATCAACCTTTAAAATCGATATGTCCGCCGACTGCCAGCTCTGCCTCAGTCATCACACGATCACTCATAGATGCATATGTCATATCCTGAACTTTTTTTATCAGCTCCTCAATGGAGTTTGCTGATACAATCTCGATATCCTCGTTTACAGCAATACGATCGTCCTCATCTGACTGATCCGTTTTTTCTGTCCGGGTCTTTTCACGAAGCTTCTCCAGCCGTTTCTCATTTTCTTCTTTTGCCGCCTTTTTCTTTGCCTCTTTCTTTTCAGCGGCTTTTTTCTCAAGACGCTTCTGTTGCGCCTTTGCATTTGCCGTGGCATTTTTATCCACAGCAGCAAAGAAAGAAGCTGCTCCGTTATCATTTACCCGCATACCAAAACCCTTGACACCGGGCATATTTCCAAAGCTCTTTGCAAGCTGGTCAAGCTGTGCCTGTGCACCGCTTAAAATATTCTCATATTTCTTGCGGTATTCGGCATCTGTTGCCATCTTCTCGATCTTCTCCGCATCGATCAGGACAACTGTCTTGCTCTTATTGGCATATTTTGCCGCCTGTGCCTCCGCTGTTTCCACCTGATCATTGCTGACTAATACAAAATCGTAGTTTCCGTACTTTGCCTTTAACTGTTCATAATACTTTGCACCTTTTTCCGAGAGCTTGGGATCTCCGATCGTCTTTCCGTATGTCCCATTCTTTTTTTGTACACTCTCCGCATATGACGCTGCGGCAGTGTTTGCAACATCTGCTGCTCCAACTGTTGTACCCATATCTGAATCCTCCTTGACATTTCCCGTTGCTGTTCGCCTTTACAGCCTTTGAGTAACAGCTCCTTTTACGCACTGTTTCCACTCTCCGCAACAGAGAGCTCTTCACCGCAAGAAACAGCAACCTATGATTTACATGTAATTCCCTTTACATGTATACAGGATATATCGGTCACGATACACATATTATTTATAGGAAATACTGATATTCGGAAGTCTTCATGGAAATACACTTTTAATTTTTCCACTGGGACATTTTTTCTTTGATCTGCATGCCGGTAAGCGTTGTCGCCAGTCCGCCTTTCGCAGTCTCCCGGATTTCTTCATCCATATGCTTGCCGATGTTGTACATTGCGTCAAACACCTCATCCGCCGGAATTTTACTCATGATTCCGGCAAGAGTCATGTCAGCTGCTGTCACTGCATTCACAGCTCCCAGCACATTTCGCTTTACGCAAGGCACCTCCACCAGACCTGCAACCGGATCACAGGCAAGACCTAGCAGGCTCTTAAGCGCCAGAGCAGCCGCATTCGCAATATCTGCAGCTGTACCACCCTGCAAATAGACCAGGCCTCCGGCCGCCATTGCCGATGCAGCGCCGATCTCCGCCTGACAACCGCCTGCCGCTCCGGAAAGAGACGCCCTGGATGCAATGACACCTCCAATGCCGCCGGCGACATACAAAGCCTCCACCATCTTTTCATCCGATAACTGTTTTTGCTCCTGAATACTCAAAAATACTGCTGGTACTACGCCACAGGAGCCTGCGGTAGGTGCTGCTACGATACGCTTCATGCATGCATTCGACTCACTGATCTTCAACGCTTTTTCCATGACACGACCGATAAAATCACCACATAAAAGTGTGCCCTCTTTACGTCTCCTGTACATTTTGGCGCCTTCGCCGCCCACCAGTCCACTGGCTGAATGCAGTTCATCCTCATAATCGCGGTATGAATCCTGCATCGCCTGATAAATAGCCAGCATTTCCTGTTCTGATGCCTCCGGTGCCTTCTGCAGCTCCTTACACTCCTCCATCTGGACAAGCATCCAGAAGGGAATTCCTTCTTTTTCTTCCTCTATTACGATTTGATTTAATGAATCATACATACGATCAATCTCCTGCAATACTAAGATATGTTACCTTTACAATGCCCTCTAAATGTGAAAGCCACCGGATTGCTTCTGCGGGAACCTCCTGATCACACTCAATGACCATGACTGCATCACCGCCTCTGCTTTTCCGGTAAAGCTGCATCGTAGCAATATTCACGGATTTGTGTGCCAGCATCGAAGTTACCTCTGTCACATGTCCCGGCTGGTCTATATTGTGCACGATCAGCGTCGGATAATCTCCGCTGAAATTCGCCGTCAGCCCATCCAGCTCACAGATCTGGATCCGCCCGCCGCCGATGGACGCCGCCACGATCTCCAGCTGTTTTCCGGATTCCCCGGTCAGATACATCTTCACCGAATTGGGATGTACCTCCCCAAGGTCGATGCCTTTCATAAAATAATGCAGACCTTCCTTTTCTGCCGCCTCAAAGCTGTGGGGAATGACGGGATCATCCACCCCGTAGCCCAGCAGTCCCGCCAAAATGGCACGATCCGTTCCATGTCCCTTCCCGGTAGAAAGAAATGAGCCGTGAAAATAGATCTTCGCATCCGTGATCCGCTCTCCCATCAGCTTTCTTGACACCAGCCCGATCTTCACCGCACCCGCCGTGTGCGAGCTGGAAGGGCCAACCATCACAGGTCCCACGATATCCAGTAAATTCATGTTTTCCTCCGCATTTTGTTTTTTTATGCAAAAATGCCCAAAGAAAGTTACCTCTCTTCGGGCATTTGTTTCTACGATTCTTTATTCCAGCTAAATTAGTTGCCAGCCATCTGTGCAGCTACTTCTGCTGCAAAGTCTTCATTCTTCTTCTCAAG
>JALFNQ010000234.1 GCA_022773965.1 Lachnospiraceae bacterium | reverse complement strand
GTGAAAAATAACGATTTCTCTCCACATGTGGGCGTGGATTTCACCGGAGCCTTTGGAACGTATTTTATCTGGTACCTGCGTTGGATCGGATGAGGCGGATTGAACGACATGTTCAATGACAAATCTATTCGGGTGCGATATACTTAATTGACGAATTGAAAGACGAAAGCGAGGTTCACAATGATGGATGAGACGAAAGATATCAATGAGATACAGATATTTGAAGATCAGAAGATCCGTACCGCATGGGATGCCAGGCAGGAAGAATGGTATTTTTCGGTTGTAGATGTTATAGCGGTTTTAACTGATCAGAAAACGGCCAGAAGTGCAAGCACATATTGGGCTGTTTTGAAAAAACGGCTGAAAGATGAAGGCGCCAGTGAACTGCTTACAAATTGTAAGCAGTTGAAAATGGTTGCTACTGATGGGAAAAGGCGTTTAACCGATGTCGCCGACACCGAACAGCTCCTGCGTATCATTCAGTCAGTTCCCTCGCCGAAGGCGGAGCCGTTCAAGCGCTGGCTGGCGCAGGTGGGGCGCGAACGCATAGAGGAGACCATTGACCCGGAGCAGGCGATTGACCGTGCGCTGGAGACTTATTTAAAAAAGGGATACTCAGAAGAATGGGTACATCAGCGTATATTGTCCATACGTATCCGCAATGAATTGACGCAGGAATGGAAAAATCGCAGAGTTCAAAAGGGGTTGGAGTATGCAATATTGACAGATGAGATTACCCGTGCATGGTCTGGGATGTCCACAAAGAAATATAAACAGTTCAAAGGTCTGAAAAAAGAAAATCTGCGGGATAATATGAGTGATCTGGAGCTTGTTCTGACGATGCTGGCAGAGGCTTCTACTACGGATATTGCAAAGACAGAGCAGCCGCAGGGATTTTCGGAAAATCAAAGAGTCGCAAGAAAAGGTGGGGAGGTTGCCGGAATTGCCAGACAGGCATTGGAAGAAAGAACCGGAAAGCCGGTCATTACATCGAAAAATGCCAACGATTTTCGTCAACTGGTAACCGATATTGTAGAGGATGCGGTTTCTTTGCCTGAATATAAAGCGGAGGATGGCCAGACGGAAAAATAAATAAGAAAAATTTAAATTTTCGTGTAGTATTTTACCAATGACCTACGTTTGGTTAGATGTAAGTACCTCAAAAGAGCTGTGGTGACGACCACAGCGGGCGCGCAGGGGAGAAAACAAATGTTACTATTTTTAGCAATGCTGGATACTGCGGAGGAGCAGAACAAATTCACGCTTCTCTACGAGAAATACCGCTATCTGATGTGGTATGTGGCAAAAGATATCTTAAAGGATAAGGATCTGGCGGAGGATGCTGTGCAGGAGGCGTTTCTGGCGCTGACAAAGCATCTGGATCAGGTGGAAACGGTGGACAGTCCGCGAACAAAGCGTTTTTTGGTGACGATCGTAAAGAGCAGGGCGATCGACCTTTTGCGCCGGGAAAAACGCGCAGAGTTTACGGAGTATGAGGATGCGCTGGGGGATGAACCGGACAGAAATGACATACTGGATACATACCTGCAGACAGAATCCTATGAAAAGCTCGTGGAGGCGATCCGCAGTCTGGATGAAAACTACCGGGTGGTTTTAGAGTGCCGCTATCTGCACGAATTGTCGGAAAAAGAAACGGCGAGCGTGCTTGGGCTGGCAGAAAAAACGGTAAACGTGAGAACTTACCGGGCGAGAAAGAAACTGAAGGAAGTGCTTGCACAGGATCAGGGAGGTAACGTATGAGTCAAAGAGTTCGGGACGGGTCGAAGCGGAACCGCGCAGATCGTGAGAATATGATTCAGGTGAGCCAAAATCCCATCATTGAAGACGATTTTCATGGATTTTTGCATCGTAACAGTGAAGGTGCGGAACAGTTACTGGCGGAAGCACTGGCAGATGCGATGGACCGGGATCTGGCGGGCGTTCCCCCGAGGGAGCAGCTGGAACAGCAGCACCACTTTTCCAAAAAATTTGTAAGAAGGATGAAACGGCTGGAGTCAGCCGTAAAAGATGGACAGCAAACGCAGACGGTAGAGGAACTGCCAGAAAAGCCACAAAGCGGCAGCGGGAAGCTCGTAGATTTCCGCAAATCGGGCGCGGCGGCAAAACGATACGGCGGTCTGGCGGCAGCCTTCGTGTGTGTGATCGGACTGATGGCAGTTGTCGGTGTGATGACGCAGTCGCTCCGGATGGGCAGTAAAGGTACTGAAAGCATCATGGAGGAGGCGGCATTACCGGAGCTTGCAGTAGATGATGCCGCAGAGGAAGCTACAGAGGAAGCAGACGCAGATGATGCTGTTGCAGAGGATCACGTGGAAGAATCGGTGACAGACGATGCCGCTGCAGATACCGGCACTGCAGCCGGTGCAGGAGCGCCGGAGAGTGAGTCCGGTTCACTGGAAGAGTCAAAGGGAGCTTCATCCGGCGCACAATCCGGTGAACAGGAGGCACTGGCACCGGACTGGCAGGAACAGCTGCTCATAGAGAGTGCAAAGGCAGACGAACTGGTGACCTGGCATTTTCAGATCATGTATGAGGATGGTTCCATCGGGCTGACCTCCGAAGTAGTGAACCCTTCACACAGTACCGGAGCAGCACCCAGGCAATCCCTTTATGCGAGCGGTGTGTTTGAGGTTTATTATGAGCAGAGCCCGGATGAGTGGGAGTGTGTGTATCGCACGAAGCGGACAAGGGATAACTACACGGCAACAACCGACTGGGATGAATGGTATACGCTGGAAGAGCTTCACATGACACAGGCGGGAACTTACCGTCTGGTGCGTCAGGTCAACCGCTACAGACAGGTGCTGCAGCTGACGCTGGAGGAGCGGTGACGGGGAGTCAAAAAAAGGAGGAAAACAGTAATGAAAAAGAAAATGAAAACAAATCGCACAAGAAAAATGAGTATTTTACTGCTGGCGATGCTGTTGGCGTTCACGCTCAGCGGCTGCGGTGCATCCTCAAAGAATTTTGAAGCTGCCGCAGACTCAGCGGCGCCGGAGGAAATGAAAGAGGCAGAATATGAGGTGACGGAGGATGCCGTTGCAGAGGATGATGCCATGGACACCGAAATGACGGATGAGGTGACAGAGGAGGCTGTTGCAGAGGATGATGCCATGGACACCGGAATGATGGATGAGGCGGCAGGTGCAGGCGAAGTACAGGCCGAGACCGTTCAGTCAAACGAGAAGATCATCTATACCTATAATTATTCCGTAGAGACAAAACAGTTTGACACCTTTATGGACGTTGTGCAAAAGCGCATCAACGAGTACGGAGGGTATCTGGAAAGCTCCGAGACCAACGGCAATCAGGAGATGAATATCCTCCGTTACGCGAACATGGTCATCCGTATACCGGCTGACAAGATGCACAGCTTCCTCGATATGGTAAAGGAAAACTCTAATGTGACCTATTCCAGCAGTTCCACAGAAAACGTGACCTTAAGCTATGTGGATATGCAGAGTCACATAAAGGCATTAAAGACCGAACAGGAAACACTGATGGGTATTTTGGAACGTGCAGAGAAGCTGAAGGATATCATCACGATCCAGAATCAGCTCACAAACATCCGCTATGAGCTGGAATCCTATGAATCTCAGCTTCGTGTTTATGATAACCGCATCAATTATTCTACCCTTTATCTGGATGTCAACGAGGTGGAGCGGGAGACGAATGTGGCGACAGAGCTGACTTATGGCGAGGAGATCAGACAAGGCTTGTCTGATACGATGTATGATATTGGTCAGGGGCTTCGGTCATTCTCCATCTGGTTCATTGTGAATCTGCCGATCCTTCTGATCTGGGCAGTGGTTCTTGTGATCATTGTATTGATCTCGCGTGCGCTTTTCAAAGCCGGTGCAAAAAGGGCAGCTCGCCGGGAGGCGTCCCGCAGAGGCGCTTCCGATCAGGTGGGAACCGGTGGAAGCTGGACTGCACAGACAGAGAAAAAACAGACAGAGCAGGATGGCACAGACGGCAACAAATAAATAAATTCATAACAAATATGATAGGGCGACCCTTGCGGTTGCCCTTTCAATTGTGGTAAAATAAAAGCTTAAGAAGGAGGAAGAAAATATGTATCAGAAAATCAAAAAAATGTTGGCAGCCCTGTGCGTGCTTGCACTGGTGCTGACGGCACTGCCCGCTGTTCCCGCAAAGGCAGCGACAGCAGTACCGAAGTTTAAGAAAACCTATGCCAGCGTGTATGAAAACGGTGTCGATAAGGGTAAATACACCTATACGCTGACAAATCTCAAGAAAGGTCAGACCGTTAAGTGGAGTGTTTCCGGTGCGGGCAAATCATATGTCAGTGTGAAAACAGCCAGCAGCAAGGTGACGAAGAGTACACTGAGCAACACGGTTACTGTAAAGACCGGCGGAAAGACGGCAGCCAAAAATAAAAAGGTAACGCTGACTGCCAAAATATATTCCGCCGCAGGCAAGCTGCAGTATACGGTAAAGACCAGCGCAAAGGTTAAGGTAAAGCCTACAAAAGTGACTTTAACTGCACCAAAGGAGGCAGAGGATATTCTGGCTGTCGGAAAGAGCTACAATTTCAGCTACAGCTTGACCCCGGTAAATGCAACCTCGACAAATGTCTGGACCGTGACCGGAGCAGACGGCGCTGACTATGCGTCTTACATGAGCAAAACCGGTGTGTTCAAACCCATGAAGGCAGGCGTTTACACCATTAAGATCGCTGCAAAAATAGGCACAAAGACCATCAAATCAGCCAGCAAGACCGTTGAGGTAGCAGACTACATGGTATCTGCCAGCCAGACGGCGGCAGACAAGGTAGAGCTGGCATATTCCGGTGATGTGTGCGAGAGCGTGAATAAGGATAAGATTTCCATCAAGACCGCAGCCGGTGCCAGCATGGTGATCAAGGATCTGACATTCTCAGCAGATGGAAAGACCGCCACAGTCACCACCTATTCGAACTTTAAGGATGGCGTATCCTACTCTGTCAGTGATTCTACCACCGTACAGAGCTTTAAGGCGAGTGTAGGCACTCCGGTGAAGCTGGAGATTCTGACACAGAAGGCAACGGTAGGAAAAGATACGGTCATCGAGTATGCGCTTTATGATATCAACGGTATCGATGTAACTGCGGCATATCCGGGAAATGTAGATTATACAGCGGAAGTGACCAACGGTTATATCAATCAGGATAATAAGCTCTATATGACCACTGTAGGAAAGACTGCCACAGTGACCTTAAAGTATACCGGTCAGATGGGCGGCGCCCTGGAGCTCAGCGATACGGAAGTGATCACCTGCGTGGCAGCAGTCGCATCTGAAAAAACAAACTTTACGCTGACCACAGTGGCAACGGAACCCAATTATTCGTTAAGTACTTATAAGGATAATCGCACCGTTTCCATCGGAACGACCTATTATGCACATTTCCGTGCACTGGATACAGACAATAGCGAGCTCAAGTACAGCTCCATCAAATATGAGTGTTCAGATCCGGATACGTTGATCATCAGTGCATCCGGAAAGGTGACACCGATCAGGAGCGGAAACGTGAAGATCATCGTGCAGGCGACTTACGCCGGCGAATCGTACACCTACAGCTATGATGTGACAATCGCTGAGGCACCGTACTTAAAGACACTCAAGCTGAGCACCAGCAGTGTGTCCATGTCCAACGTATACAGCACCGAATATCAGCAGTATATTGATGTCACCGGCCTTAACCAGTACGGCGAAAGCTTTTCTCTTGTCAATGAAGCAGCTACGATCACTGACAACAATACGATCAAAGAGCAGATCGCAACCTATGATGCGGCAGGCAACCGTCTGGTATTGAATGCCTCCAATGCATCACCGGGTACTTACAATTATACGCTGACGCTGGATGTGGCAGGAGATAAGGCATCTGCATCCTTCACGGTGGTAGTGGCTACGGTACCTGTCAATGGCTCAGAGTCCTACCGGGTTGAGATCGACAAGCGGACAGTGGATCTGTCATTAAATGCAGACGTGATCGGCAGCCAGTATGTAACCGTGCGTCTGGCACAGTATCGCGGCGGCGTATTCACAAACTACACGACCTTCACATCAGCGACAGTCGCAAAGGGTAGCGAGTATTATTCCGATGACCTGACAGCTGCAGGAACCACAGCTAAGCAGCAGCTGGGCGCCTCCGACCGTCTGATGTTAAAGACGATGGATATTACCTCAGGCGTTTGCCGCAAGGCGCAGACCGGTACATACACCATTACCCTGCAGTATTATTCGACCGAGGCAAAGGGCTACCGGACAGTGACCGCGCCTCTGACACTGAGTGATTCCCAGGATCAACCGGAGGTACGGGTGGAGCGCACGACTGCAAACAAAAATTGTACCAGTGCGCTGGAGCTGGCTCAGAACTGCCTGATCCCGGCAAATGGTTCCATTACAGAGTGCACCGTCACCGGTGATACCCAGCCCGGTTCCAAGATCGCGCTGAAGTCAGGCGATCAGGTCAATATCAAGTCCGTGACAGTTGTCTGCAATTACACGATCTCCGGTGCGCAGCCTGTGACCGTGACGTACACGATATCTGTCGGAAAAACGTTGACGAACATGTAAAAACAGGTTCAACTGAAAGATAAAAAAATATATGATATAAAGCAAAAGGCGTAATCCTGATGAAACTGGGTTACGCCTTTTTTGTATGGTGTTTTTGGTTGAATAAAAAGCCTTGAATAGCTGGTTAAACGATTCAAAATTAAGAAATAAAGGAAAAGAATGTGCAATATACACAAAAAGAACAAACAAATATTGTGCACTGTAGGGAATATAACAAAAGGTATTTACAAAATGTTCAAACAGAGTTATTCTTTGTTTACAAGATAAGTAAAACGATTAACTAAAACACACAGGTTTTTAGAATAAATCAAACGAAAATACCACTGAAAGGAGAACCCAAAACCATGGGACAGCATTTACAGCAGGTGAATTTAAAAAACATAAAGATCACTGACAAGCTATTTGGACAGTATGTGAAGAAGGTCAGTGAGAAGATCATTCCTCACCAGTGGAACATTCTGAATGACCAGATCGAAGACACAGAGCCGTCTTACTGCATCCGCAACTTCAGGATCGCGGCTGGCGAGCTGGAAGGAGAACGGCTGGGAGTTGTTTTTCTGGATACGGATCTGTACAAATGGCTGGAGGCAGTTGCATTCAGCATTGCAGGCGGATATGGAAAAGAATACGAAAGTCTGGCAGATGAAACGATTAACCTTGTTGGAAGGGCTCAGGAAGAAGATGGCTACCTGAATACATACTTTACAGTCAATGCACCGGAGAAAAAATGGACCAATCTGGTGGAAGGCCATGAGCTGTACACAGCCGGACATATGATCGAGGCAGCAGTTGCTTATTACAATGCTACAGGAAAAGATGCATTTTTGAATATTGCAAGAAAAAATGCGGATCTGATCAGCCGTGTGTTTGGAAGAGGCGAGGGTCAGATCAAGGGTTATCCGGGCCATCAGGAAATCGAGCTTGCCTTGGTAAAGCTGTACCGGGTTACCGGTCAGAAATCATATCTGGAGACAGCAAAATATTTCATCGAGGAAAGAGGACAGGAGCCGAACTACTTCAAGCAGGAGATTGAAAGCAGAGGTGGAATGGAGTTCTTCCCGGATCAGCTGGCAAATCTGGATATGGAATACGCACAGGCGCATAAGCCTGTAAAAGAGCAGGACACAGCAGAGGGACATGCGGTAAGAGTGGTATATATGCTTTCCGCGATGGCAGATCTGGCAGAGGAGTATGAAGATAAAGAGATGTTAGAGGCCTGCAAACGCATTTGGAATAACGCGGTAAACTGCAGGATGTATATTACCGGAGGCATTGGTTCAAGCGGCTTCAGAGAGCGGTTTACAACAGACTATGATCTTCCGAATAACACGAATTATTCCGAGACCTGCGCTTCTGTAGGACTGATGATGACAGGGCAGCGGCTCGCATCGGCAACTGGCGATGCAGGCTATTATGATATCGTAGAGCGGGCACTGTACAACACCGTGCTTGCGGGGATCAACATAGAAGGAGATCGTTATTTCTATGTGAATCCATTAGAAGTGGTTCCCAGGTTATGCACGTCACATACCTATATGGATCATGTGAAAGCAGTGAGACAAAAGTGGTTTGGTGTGGCGTGCTGCCCTCCCAATGTGGCGAGGACGCTGGCATCACTTGGCCAGTACATCTATGCACAGGATGAAAAAGCACTTTACATTCACATGTTTATTTCATCCACCGTGAACACCGTGATCAAGGGACGGAAGCTCGAGCTGGAGATGGATTCCTCCCTGTTGCAGGATGGAACGGTTACCATAACAGCACAGGTGAACCGGGCAGCAGAGTTAAAGATCCGGATACCCGGATATGCATCAGATACAACATGCCTGGTGAATGGAGAACTGGTGGCTGGTGAAAAAACATCGGACAATTACTTAAAGCTCTGGTTATCCGAGGGTGGACATGAGATCAAGCTTGATTTCCATGTGAAGCCGAGATGGGTTGCGGCAAACGATGAGGTTCGCGCAGATGCAGGAAAAGCAGCGCTTGTGAAAGGACCGCTGGTCTACTGCCTGGAAGAAGCAGATAATGGGGATCTGCTGTCGCAGGTATATGTGGATGCGAATGTTGCGGTGAAGGAGGATGAGCCGGTAGAGGCTCTGGCAGGCGAGATTCCGTCACTCACATATCCCGGAATCCGGGTGAGCAATACAGGACTGGATGAAAAGCTGTATGGAGAGCTGAGGCGGGAGACAAGGCCTGTGATGCTAAAGGCAGTTCCCTATTGCCAGTGGAACAACCGCGGCGAAGGAGAGATGCTTGTCTGGCAGAAAGTCAGGGCATAACTGGTTACAGCGGTCAGGGGTGGCCGTTATAATAAAATTAAAAAAGGATGTGAACTTGGCTATTATGCAAATTTTCACATCGTGGATTTGAAAATGTTCAAGTAGAACGTTTTGCATATTTGTGAATCTAATCTAAAGGGTGTTGTCAGATTATCAAAACGGATGATCTGATAACACCCTGTCTTTTATTATTCGCTGATATCATTGACGGACTCCCGGATAAAAGGGATACAGTCGATGTAGATCATGGAATCTTTCGGTTCTTTAAAATCCTTCTCTAACATCGTTACGATCTGTTCTCCGGCACAATAGCCGATGTCATGGAGCGGAATTCCCATGGTGGTCAGCCCTGGCTTTTCATAGCTTGCCATTTCCCGGTTATCAAATCCTGTGACGGCGATATCCTTGCCGATCTGATAACCTTTTTCTTCCAGACGTTTATAGACGCCGCCTGCAATATAATCGTTCATGCAGAAAATAGCGGTCACGCCCTTTTCTAAAAGTGCATCTGCAAATTGATAGCCGCTTTCCTGGTTCCAGTCTCCATATATGACCAGATTTGGATCATACAGCACACCGTGGTCAAACAGTGCCCTCTGGAATCCTTCCAGGCGGGACTGGGTGTGGACACTGTCTTTTTTTCCGGCGATGACGCCGATCTTGCGGTGCCCCTTTTCCAGAAGATATTGTGCCAGCATATTTGCCCCACGTTCATCCGCCACAACGATGGATGGAATGGAGGGATTGTTGGTATATCCGTATGCCACCACCACTGGTATGTTCAGATCCTCCGGCAGCACATCGATCAGTCGCTCATGCGCCCCGATGTAAATGATTCCATCTACCTGCTTTGCCTGCAATCTTCGGATCTCCTTGTGGACGATCGTCTTGTAGCTGTTATCCGTGTAATAACGGTCCTGAAATTTTTTATAAAGCCTGAGATTTGTCAGGAGGATCTGATATTCTTCTTCCTCGCAATATTCTGTAATTCCGTCTATGATATCCGGCAGCGCAAACACCGTCATATCCTCTGCAATGACACCGATGCTCCGTGTCTGCTTCGTCTTCAGATTTTTTGCAACTGAGTTCGGCATATAATCCATCTTTTCGATGACATCCAGAACCCGCTGCCTGGTTTCCTCGCCTACATTGCTTTTATTGTTGATGATATTTGATACGGTTGCCACAGAAACGCCACATACCTTTGCTATATCCTTGATCGTCGGCATATATGATTCTCCCATCAGATTTTTTGCAAGTAATGATAAGGATATTTTAACACGTCTGGGACGAACAGGCAAAGATTCTTTTTATGATCAAAACTTTGTTGTTCCGGTAGTCCTTTTATGGAAAGTGTGCTATAATGAATTTCACCAGTGAGAGTTTTTTTGACCTCACACAGATACGAGGATCATACATCACAAAGGGGATTTATACATGCCAAAGTCCTATGGGCAGAAACTGAAAATTTTATACCTCGCGCAGCTGCTTTTAGAGAAGTCGGATGAATCACATTCGCTTACGACCAAAGAAATGATTGACTATCTGGCAGCGCAGGGCATTCATGCAGAGCGCAAGAGCATCTATGATGATATGAGTGCATTGCAGCAGTTCGGCATGGACATTGTTTCTATCCGCGAGAAGCCCGGTGGCTATTATCTCGCCAGCCGGCAGTTTGAGCTTCCGGAGCTAAAGCTTCTGGTGGATGCAGTGCAGGCTTCCCGTTTTGTTACCACAAAAAAATCCCGCGAACTGATCAGCAAGCTGGAGACTCTGACCAGCCGCAGTGAAGCCGGTCAGCTCCACCGCCAGGTCGTTGTGGCAGAGCGTGGCAAATCATCCAATGAGCAGATCTACTATAATGTGGACAAGATCTATGCCGCTATGGCCGCCGACTGTACCATCCGTTTTCAATATTTTGAATGGTCAGTGCACAAAGAGATGATTCCGCGAAAAGGCGGCGCTTACTATGAAGTTAGTCCATGGCTCTTGACCTGGGAGGACGAAAACTATTATCTGATCGCCTACGATCAGGCGGCAGGAATCTTAAAATATTACCGTGTTGATAAAATGCTGCATCTTTCTGTATGTGAGATATCCCGTCAGGGAAAGAGCACCTTCGAGACACTTGATATTGCCGGATTTGCGAAAAAAACCTTTGGTATGTTTGCCGGAGATGAGACAACGGTTGTCTTGCAGTGCGATGCCTCCCTGGCCGGCGTGATGATCGACCGTTTCGGTCTCGATGTCTCTATGCGCCCGACCGGTACAGATCAGATACGGATCCGCGCCAGCGTTGCTGTCAGCCGCCAGTTTTTCGGCTGGCTTACCGGTCTTGGCAGCGGCGTACAGATCGTATCGCCGCCGGAGATCCGCATGCAGTACGAACAGTATTTAAAAGATATTCTTGAACAATATTCTCGCAGCGAGGAGGGATGACCATGAATCACAAAGATCAATATTCTAACTATAAATCATGCTCTATGTGCGGCAGACTGATGCCGATTGATTATGAAAAAGATTTCTGCCCGGCCTGCGAAGATGATGTGCTCTTTAAAGAAGTGCGCGAATATATCCGCAGCCATGATGTGACAGAGTTTGAACTTGCCGAGATCTTCAATATTTCCCAGAGCAAGGTACGCAAATGGATCAAGGAGGGACGGATCGAATATGTCACGGCTGAAAATAAGATGGTGAATACCCGATGCCAAAGATGCGGTGTACCTATTACGTTCGGTACGCTGTGTTCAGACTGTATGCGTGTCATGAATGGCAGCAAGGAAATGTCCTTTATTTCTGCAGGCAAAAAACAAGACCGCAACCGGATGCGGTTTTTGATGGATGGTGAGGATGAATAACACTTGTAGTAAAAAAGAATGTGCCTCGGCACATTCTTTTTTATAATGAAAAAACGACCGCTGCTGCGATCGTTTTTTCGAGGAGTTTAGTTATGAAAATGTTACATCTATATAGGGAATTGTTGCTATCAACATCTCTGTTGATAGTTCATAGTATATCCAGAAAATGTGTCCGAAATGTGTCCGAAACATAAAAGAATTCTAAAAGAAATATAAAATATTCCTTATTATGGATGGATTTGGTAGCTTGTGCATGTAGAATCACTGTGCTACAATAAAGTCGGCATTGAAAATGAGGTTTTATCACTGGAAAAGGAAGCATACAGATGACAGTACAATTATTTTTTTCACAGCTGCTAGGTAATCAGGTACTCATGGGTGGTGTGGCAGGCTGGTTTTCAGCTCAGTTTTGCAAAACACTTCTTGATGCGGTTTTGAACAGAAGGCTGGATATCAGCCGGTTCTGGGGAGACGGAGGGATGCCCTCGGCTCATTCCTCCACCGTGAGCTGTGTGGCAGTATCAGCGGGGATTGTGTATGGAGTTGGATCTTTTCCCTTTGCGATCTGTGTGATCCTGGCGATGATCACGATGCGTGATGCGATGGGTGTCCGGCTGGAGACGGGCAAGCAGGCAAAGCTGCTCAACGAGATGGTGCGCCTCTTTTCAAAGGACAACCCGGGATTGCCGGAGGAGCGCTTAAAGGAATTTGTGGGGCATACGCCGGCGCAGGTTCTGATCGGCTGTCTGACCGGCTGCGCCATGGCATTTTTATTAAATCTATTGTACCTGTGATGAAGGAAGAACGAAGATGCGTGATTTGACGACAGGCAAGCCGATGAAACAGATCATTCTGTTCATGCTGCCGATTTTAATAGGAAATATTTTGCAGCTGACCTATAGTCTGGTGGATACACGTGTGGTCGGCTCGGTGCTGGGAGATACAGCGCTGGCGGCCGTTGGTGCCACAACGTCACTGAGTTCCATGGTCATCGGCTTTTTACAGGGGCTGACTAATGGATTTGCGGTGATCATTGCCCGTTTTTTTGGTGCGAATGATGAGAAGGGATTAAAGCGCAGCGTGGCTGCGTCTGTGACGCTGGCGCTGGGCGTGAGTCTGGCACTTACGGCAGTGACGATCGTATGTTTGAAACAGATCCTGGGTGTGCTTCATGTCGGTGCAGATATTTATGAGATGTCATACAGCTATATTGTGATCATTTTTGCAGGCATGACGGTGGCAATGCTGTACAATCTGTGCGCGGCGATGCTGCGTGCCATCGGAGATTCTGTCACGCCCCTGATCTTTTTGGGTATCTCTGTTGTGCTGAACATATTTGGTGACCTGTTTTGCATCTGTGTGCTGGATCTGGGTGTGCGCGGTGCAGCGGTGGCAACCGTGGCAGCGCAGTTGTTTGCAACGGTATTATGCCTGATATTTATATACAAGAAATATGAATTATTACATATTGGAAAAGCAGATTTTGCTTTTTCGCGGAAGCTTGTGGAAGAACTGTTTGGATGTGGTCTGTCCATGGGCTTTATGGGCTGTCTGGTGAATATCGGTTCTGTGGCACTGCAGACCGGCATCAACACGCTGGGCAATGACATCATCGTGGCGCACACCGCGGCGCGGAAGATCACGGAGCTGTTTATGCTGCTGTTTGGCGTGGTGGGCACGACGATGGCGACGTATTCGGGACAGAATTTTGGTGCCGGGCGTTTTGACCGGGTAAAAGAAGGCGTGCGCGCAGCGCTGACCATCGTGTTCATCTGGTGTGGGATCGTGCTTGTGTGCAGTTATACGGTGGCGCCGGTGCTGATCCGGCTGGTGACAGGAACGAGCAGCCCTGCCGTGATCTCGGCAGCAACCTCATATCTGAAATTTGATACGCTGCTTTACTGGGTGACTGCGATCATTATTGTACTGCGAAATACGATGCAGGGGATCGGAGACCACATCACGCCGGTCATTTCCAGCAGCATTGAATGTGTCGGGAAGATCATACTGGTGAATCTGCTGGTAGAGCCCTTCGGGTACTGGGGCATTATCGTTTCGGAGCCGATCACCTGGTGTTTTATGGTCATTCCGCTGATCGTGCAGTATCTGAGAAATCCGATGTTAAAAACAAAAAAGGAACACACCGTATAAAGGGCGCGTTCCTTTTTTTTAAATCCTGATTTATTTTTCCTGATATTTCAATGCGGCCTCCACAAATCCGCGGAATAAGGGATGCGGGCGGTTCGGGCGGGATTTGAGCTCCGGGTGTGCCTGGGTTGCAACAAACCACGGATGATCCGGCTGCTCGACCATCTCCACGATATGTCCGTCGGGGGAGAGACCGCAAAGACTCATGCCGTTCTGCGTGAGGATCGTGCGGTAGTCATTGTTGACCTCGTAACGGTGGCGATGGCGCTCGTGGATCGTTTTCGTTCCATATAATTCATAGGCCTTTGAGCCTTCTGCAAGCACGCAGGGATAAGAACCGAGACGAAGTGTACCGCCGATGTCACCGTCCTCATCCTGATCGGGCATGAGTGCGATGACCGGATGTGTGGTCTGGGGATCCAGCTCAATACTGTGCGCATCGTGCAGCTGGCAGACATGACGGGCAAATTCGATGATGGACACCTGCATACCAAGGCACAATCCCAGATAAGGAACCTTGTGCTCTCTTGCATATTGGCAGGCGATGATCATTCCCTCTACACCCCGGGTGCCAAAGCCGCCGGGAACGAGGATTCCGCTCACATCACCGAGCATTTCACCCACATTTTCCTCTGTCACAAGCTCGGAGTCAATCCACTTGATATGAACGGTGGAGCGGCTGGCGATCCCGCCGTGCTTTAATGCCTCCACAACAGAGATGTATGCATCGTGCAGCTGTGTGTATTTTCCAACGAGAGCAACGGTTACATCCTTGTTTGGATGACGCAGCGCGTCTACCATTTCTTCCCAGTCAGCAAGATCCGGTTCGGGACAATCTAAGTGCAGACACTCACATGCCACTTTGGCAAGATTTTCCTTTTCCATGACAAGGGGTGCTTCATATAAATATTCCACGTCCAGATTTTGAAGTACATGGGAGCTGGGTACGTTACAGAACAGCGCGATCTTGTCGCGGATGCCCTGATCAACTTCATGCTCACTGCGGCACACGATAATGTCCGGCTGGATACCCATTCCCTGAAGCTCCTTGACGGATGCCTGCGTGGGTTTTGTCTTTAGCTCGCCGGATGCCTTAATATAAGGAATCAATGTGACATGAATGAGGATCGCGTTCTCACGGCCCACCTCATGCTGGAACTGGCGGATAGATTCTAAGAAGGGCTGGCTTTCGATATCGCCTACGGTGCCGCCTACCTCGATGATGGCAATATGTGTGTCATCAGAGGTGTAATTGCGGTAAAAACGGCTTTTGATCTCATTTGTGATATGAGGAATGACCTGAACCGTACCACCGCCATAATCGCCGCGGCGTTCTTTTTGCAGTACAGACCAGTAAATTTTACCGGTAGTAACATTTGAATTTTTGGTTAAACTCTCATCAATAAAGCGCTCGTAATGTCCCAGATCGAGATCTGTCTCTGTACCGTCATCTGTTACAAATACTTCGCCGTGCTGGATCGGGTTCATCGTTCCGGGATCGATGTTGATGTAAGGATCAAATTTCTGCATGGTAACTGTATAGCCGCGCGCCTTAAGCAGACGGCCGAGGGAAGCTGCGGTGATTCCTTTGCCAAGTCCGGATACAACTCCACCGGTGACAAATACGTACTTTACGGACATAATAGGTTCCTCCTGATGTTTCAATCAATTAAGATAAAATAATATTTCACAATTATACATCGGTCAGAAAAAGAAAACCAGCGGGGGAGGATTTATAAAATTAAGAATTTATTTATAAAATGTTTAGAAAAAACGGAAAAGTATATATTGAAATCGTAGAGGAATGCTTTTATAATGGTAGGAAGTGTTTGTAGCATGTAAAATACGGTCTGCGATGCAGATGGCAGATAAGAAAGTTGAGAAAAGTCATATGGAAAACGGCAATTTCGGAGGCGGAGGAAGCAATCCGAATAACAACAATGGTGGTAACAATAACAACAATGGCGGAGGACCGCGCAACAACCGCAATGGACAGATGGTAATGATGTTTGTGCTCATTACGCTTGTGGCGCTGCTGTTCATGAGTCTGATCAGCAAATGGCAGACCCAGATGACCGCGCGGGAGATTTCCTATACGGAATTTCTGCAGATGGTGGATGAAGGAAAGATCGAGAGTGTTGTGCTCAGTTCGCAGCAGATTGATATTACACCGAAAAAGAGTGAGGATGAGGTCGTGCCCATTACTTACTATACCGGTTATGTAGGAGATGAAGATCTGGTTCCGATGTTAAAGGATGCGGGCGTGGACATTAAGGGAGAGATCCCTGACAATACGGCAGGCTGGATCTACAATATTGCCAGCTTCCTGATTCCGCTTGTGCTTTTGTGGGGCCTGATGGGCTTCCTTATGAAGCGAATGGGCGGCGGCGCGATGGGTGTCGGAAAGAGTAATGCCAAGGTATATGTGGAGAAAAAGACCGGTGTGACCTTTAAAGATGTAGCCGGACAGGATGAGGCAAAGGAGTCTTTGCAGGAGGTTGTGGACTTTTTACACAATCCGAAGAAATATACACAGATCGGTGCCAAGCTGCCGAAGGGCGCACTTCTTGTAGGCCCTCCCGGAACCGGTAAGACATTGCTGGCAAAGGCGGTAGCCGGAGAGGCCGGTGTGCCGTTCTTCTCACTGGCGGGCTCTGATTTTGTGGAAATGTTCGTGGGCGTGGGAGCCTCCCGTGTGCGTGACCTGTTCAAGGAGGCGCAGAAACAGGCGCCGTGTATTATCTTTATCGATGAGATCGATGCCATCGGAAAGAGCCGTGATACCCGTTACGGTGGAAATGATGAGCGCGAGCAGACGTTAAACCAGCTGCTGGCAGAGATGGATGGATTTGATACCTCCAAGGGTCTTTTGATCCTTGCGGCGACGAACCGTCCGGAGGTGCTGGATAAGGCATTACTTCGTCCGGGCCGTTTTGACCGCCGGATCATTGTGGATAAACCGGATCAGAAAGGCCGTCTAGAGACATTGCGGGTGCATTCCAAGGATGTCAAGATGGATGAGACGGTGGATCTGGATGCAATTGCACTGGCATCCGCAGGACTGGTGGGCTCCGATCTTGCAAATATCATCAACGAGGCTGCAATTATTGCTGTTAAACATGGACGTGCCTTTGTAAATCAGAGCGATCTGTTTGAGGCATTTGAGATCGTGGCAGTGGGCGGCAAGGAAAAGAAGGATCGCACCATGAGCAGTCAGGAGCGCAAGATCGTTGCTTATCACGAGGTTGGTCATGCGATGGTGGCTGCTTTGCAGAAGAATACAGAGCCGGTACAAAAGATCACGATCGTTCCTAGAACGATGGGAGCTCTTGGATATACGCTGCAGACTCCTGAGGAGGAGAAATTCCTGCAGACGAAGGATGAACTGGTGGCAAAGATCAAGACTTATATGGCAGGCCGTGCGGCAGAGGAGCTGGTTTTTCATTCGGCCACCAGCGGTGCAGCCAATGATATCGAAATGGCGACACGTATCGCCCGTGCGATGGTGACTCAGTATGGTATGTCCGAGGAATTTGGCATGATGAGTCTGGAATCCGTGGAAAACCGTTATCTGGATGGCCGTCCGGTGCTAAATTGCGGTGAGGAGACTGCCGCGCAGATCGATAAAGTGGTTCAGAAGATGATCAAGGATGCTTATGCGGATGCAAGGAAGCTTTTGGAGGAGAATCGTGAGATTCTGGACCGTATTTCTGATCATTTGTATGAGAAGGAGACGATCACCGGCAAAGAATTCATGAAGATTTTCCGTGAGATGAAGGGGCTTCCTGAATCAGAGGAGGCAGAAAATGCAGATTCTGACGACAAAAATGCCCGGCAGGACGCAGATGCGGTGACAGAGGAGAAGCCGGTGGATACACAGGTTGCCGATGTGGTCTACGTGGAGCCGAAGAGCGATGCAGATATCGCAAAAAAACCTGTGGATGCGGGGGAAACACCGCAGTCGTAGAAACGGGTACATGATGATCATAATCAGATGTTTGAAGGAAGCGCAGTATGGAATTTGATTTTGCAGAGGAGCTGGCAAAGCTTCCGAATAAGCCCGGCGTCTATATCATGCACGATGCAAAGGACGCGATCATTTACATTGGCAAAGCGCTTTCGCTGCGCCATCGCGTCCGGCAGTATTTTCAGGCGAGCCATCATGAGGGCATTAAAAAAGACCGGATGGTTCAGCAGATCGCGCGTTTTGAGTATATCGTGACAGACTCTGAGCTTGAGGCACTGGTGCTGGAGTGTAATCTCATCAAGGAGCACCGGCCAAAATATAATACAATGCTGACGGATGACAAGACGTATCCGTATATAAAAGTGACGCTGGGGGAAATGTTCCCCAGGGTCCTTTTTTCGCGCCAGTTAAAAAAAGATAAATCCGTCTATTTTGGTCCCTATACCAGCGCCGGGGCGGTCAAGGATACGATCGGACTGATCCACAAGCTTTACCAGATCCGTACCTGCAACCGGAATCTGCCAAAGGATATCGGCGCAGAGCGGGCCTGCCTGAATTACCATATTCATCAATGTCAGGCACCGTGCCAGGGATATGTGTCAAAGGAGGAGTACCGAAAGCAGATTGACGGCGTTCTGGATTTTTTGAACGGGCGTTATCAGCCGGTACTGCGCATGTTGCAGGAAAAGATGGATGCGGCCTCTGAGGAACTGGATTTTGAGAAGGCCATCGAGTACCGGGATCTTTTAAACAGCGTGAAACAGATCGCACAAAAGCAGAAAATTACCCATGCGGATGGTGAGGATCGCGATATTCTGGCACTTGCCAGCGATGATCGCGATGCCGTGGTGCAGATTTTCTTTATCCGTGACGGAAAAATGATCGGAAGAGACCATTTTTATCTGCGTATCGTGAACGAAGATACGCCAGCGCAGATCTTGTCTGCTTTTATCAAGCAGTTTTATGCAGGAACACCCTATATTCCAAGAGAACTGATGCTGCAGACGGACATAGAGGATCGGGAGATCGTTGAGGAGTGGCTGTCCAAAAAGAAGGGACAGCGTGTATATTTACGGGTGCCGAAGCGTGGCTCTAAGGAAAAACTGGTGGAGCTGGCCGAGAAAAATGCGATGATCGTTCTGACGCAGGATCGGGAAAAGATCAAGCGTGAGGAGGGACGGACGATCGGAGCTGTCAAGGAGCTGGCAGATCTGCTCTCCCTGCCCCGGGAAAAGGTGCAGCGTCTGGAAGCGTATGATATTTCTAATACGAACGGCTTTGAGTCGGTGGGCTCCATGGTCGTCTATGACAAGGGAAAGCCAAGTCGCAGTGACTATCGAAAGTTTAAGCTGCGTACTGTGGCAGGGCCGGATGACTATGCGTCCATGCATGAAGTGCTGACCCGTCGTTTTGAACATGGTCTGCGGGAACGCCAGGAACGCCGCGACCGTGAATTGGATGAGGAATATGGCAGCTTTACGCGTTTTCCGGATCTGATCCTCATGGATGGCGGGCGCGGACAGGTGAATGTGGCATTACAGGTTTTGAAGGAACTGGATCTGCACATCCCGGTCTGTGGCATGGTAAAGGATGATAATCACCGCACGAGAGGGTTATACTACAATAATGTGGAGCTGCCCATCGACCGACACAGTGAGGCCTTTCGCCTGATCACGCGCATTCAGGATGAGGCGCACCGGTTTGCCATCGAGTATCACCGCTCCCTGCGCAGCAAGGAACAGGTGCATTCGGTGCTGGATGATATTCCCGGTATCGGTCCTGCCCGCCGTAAGGCGCTCATGCGCACTTTTCAGTCCATAGATGCGATCCGCGCTGCCTCTGTGGAAGAACTTGCAGCCGCTGAGGCTATGAATGAGCGGGCAGCCCAGGTTGTTTACGGGTATTTTCACGCGGAGGAATAACAATCTCTACATTGTTTCAAGCATTGGCATCCATAAAAGGATAATTAATAGAAGAACAGCAGTTGACGGAGTAAAATATGAAAGATATAATGATAAGTACAATTCATTTCGTTAATATCTTTTAGGAATACTAATCAGTGATTATTTCAATCATTATTTCAATGCTATTTTATTTATAATTAATTGGAGGTATAATGAAACAGAAGTGGGATGTAACAATATCAAAAACAGGTCTGATAGAGGTTTTTGCAGAAAACAAAGAAGAAGCGGCACAAATAGCAGATTGTACAGAAATTGAAAAGCAAATCTTTTGGGAAGATTCATGGAGTGTAGTGGACGTTCAAGAATCTAACTAGTTATAAAGGCGAAATGAATTGTTCGGGGGGGATATCGTATGCTCCCCTTGGTGAGGGTAACTATTAATATAAAATGCAGAATGGAGAAATTATATGAAGCCTGTTATTACAATTGAGGATTTGAAATTTGAAGCAGAAAAATTTTGTTTGGAACAGTCTAAAATGAACCATATACAATTGATTGGAGTGACGGATGGTAAAGCTGTTGGTACATACGTAGAGCATAGATTTCAAAAGTACTTGGAAAGTAAATATCAAATAGAAATAGGCAGTAGTGCAAAGGGAATTGATCTTCCAGGGAGAAACATTCAGACAGATATTAAGGTAACTAGCATAACACAACCACAGAGCAGCTGTCCGTTTAAAAATGCACGTCAAAAGATATATGGGTTGGGATATAATTTATTAGTATTTGTGTATGATAAAGAAGATACAGATTCATCATGTAGGTTGGATTTTAAGTATTGCACTTTTATAGATAAAAGCAGAACGGCAGATTTCACCATTACAAAGAGATTAAGAGAAATGGTTGATGACGGTGCTAATAAAGCAGATATTATCGGATTCTTAATGGATAAAGGAGTTCCTGGAGATGAGATTGTTTATAATGATTTAGCAGATGAAATTTTGGAATCCAAGCCTGATCAAGGATATTTGACAATTAGTAATGCATTACAGTGGAGGTTACAGTATGCTAGAGTTATTGCATTGAACAATACAGTTCAAGGGGTTTTAAATTATGAGTGGTGATGCTTTAAAGAAAGAGTTCGGTGATTATCAAACGCCGGATTGTTTTGCAAAAAGAGTTTGCTTGTATTTAAAAAATGAATTGAAGATTATGCCAGAATACATTTTTGAACCAACGGCAGGGATTGGAAACTTTATTCGAGCTGGAATTGATTGCTTTGGAAGTGTAAAAAAGGTATATGGCGTAGAAATAAATCCTGAATATTGTAAAATGTGCGAGAGTCGGTTTTGCGGAGAAAAGGTTTCAATCGTGTGTGACAACTTTTTTAACTATGATTCAACAAAATTGATTCAACACGACGAAGAAATTCTGGTAATGGGAAATCCGCCGTGGGCTACAAACGCTGAATTGAATATCAATTTGCCAGAAAAAGCAAATTTTAAAAAGCTTAGCGGAACTGACGCAATAACTGGTGCAAGTAATTTTGATATCTGCGAATATATAATTCTAAAATTAATAAAGGAATTTAATTGTACGAATACAACGATTGCAATGTTGTGCAAAACATCTGTGGCGAGGAATGTATTATTAGAGTTAGAAAGAAATGATATCCTGACGGAGTACGTAAAAATACTTAACTTCGATTCGACAAAAGTATTTGGGATTAATGCAGCCGGGTGTCTTTTGGTAATAAAGCTTTCTCAAAATGGAAAGAAAAATGATACATGTGAAATTTATGATATAAGTGATTCTGGGAAATTAATAGACACTATAAAGATCAAAAATGGAGCTTTATCAACTTTGCAAGAAGGGGTATTGGATTTAGAAGGATCATGTCAATTGGAGTGGAGACAAGGGGTAAAACATGACTGCTCGAATGTGATGGAATTAACTCAGATCAATCATTCAATGTATTTAAATAAAAGAAAAGAAGTGGTTGAATTGGAAGATAAGATAGTGTTTCCATTAGTAAAAAGCAGCATGATAAAGGCACCTGTTATAAACAAAAATTTTATAAAGTATGTGATCGTTACACAAAAAAAGGCAAGAGAGGATACTTCCTGTATAGAACATGTTGCTCCAAAAACATGGAACTATTTGCAAAGGAACAAAATGGATTTTGATGGGAGAAAGAGTAGCATATATAAAGGGGCTCCACCATTTAGTATGTTTGGTGTCGGAGACTATTCATATGCGCCTTATAAAGTGGCTGTTTCTGGATTTTATAAAAAGCCGTTATTTACACTTTTGTACAATGTAGAAAAGATACAACGGGCTGTAATGTTGGATGATACAGTATATTTTATATCATTTTATGATTACGATCTGGCGTATGCGTGTATGTTATTGTTAAATACTGCTAAGGTTCAAGATTTCCTGTATAGTATATCTTTTCAGGATGCGAAACGCCCATATACCAAGAAAGTACTTCAAAGATTGAATTTAAAAAAGTGTATGGAGAATGTTAGTCTGGAAGATATGGAATCAATCGAAGATGGTTTGAAATTAAAGAGGTATATTTCAAACGAGAAGTATAAAAAATTCAGCGAATATTTGAATAAAATATAATATAGGAGTACAAAGCGTAGAAAAATAAAGATTTATATTAAGAAGATGTTATTTTTCACACAGTAGCCAGCATTTACTGCGGGCTACGTGCCAAAGATGTACATGAGCCATGAATTTGGCGATTTTGCATGCGAAGCATCGCCAAATTCGTTACATTTCAGGCTGGGGTCTGAAATGTAACAAGAAGATAATTATATGTCAAAAAAACTTGAAGATTTCTATGCCGTAAACTATTATTAGAAGTAAAGTAACTGTTCAGAACAGGTCGAAGCATTTACTGCTGAGACCGTAAAAACATGATTCAGGAGTGCAAACATGCTATTGCGAAGCAATTTTCATGCATTTTTGTATCGTATCTGTGAAGGTACTGAACAGATACGATGTAAAGAAAATGGATAACCAGACAGGGGGAATTACCATGACAAAAAAAGAAGTATCCGTTGCAAAGCTCGCGCGTTTGCTGGAGCTGTATAATTTTACGGAACAGGTAAATTTAAAGCAGAAAAAGGTCTGCATCACCGAGATCAATCGTCCGGCGCTGCAGCTCTACGGCTATTTTGAGCATTTCGCAGAAGGCCGCGTACAGATCATCGGAATGGTAGAATTCGCATATCTGCAACAGGTAGCCAAAGAGAAAAAAAGAGAAGCCTATGACAAGTTCATGAGTTTCGATATACCCTGTGTCGTATTTTGCCGCGGCTTTCAGCCGGATGAGGACTTTCTGGAGGCAGCCACAAGGCATAATGTAGCAGTACTTGGCACAGAGCGTGCGACCAGTGCACTGACCGCGGAGCTCATCCGAACGCTTAATGAGGAGCTGGCGCCCTGTATCACGATCCATGGAGTGCTTGTGGATGTCTACGGCGAGGGGCTGCTGATCATGGGCGAGAGCGGAATTGGAAAGAGCGAGGCAGCACTGGAGCTGATCCGCAGAGGCCATCGTCTTGTGACCGATGATGCCGTAGAGATCAAACGGATCGACGACACCACACTGATGGGTACCTCGCCGGCCATTACGCGGCATTTTATCGAGCTGCGGGGCATCGGAATCATCGATGTAAAATCACTGTATGGAGTAGAGTGTGTCAAGGATAAACAGCAGATCGATCTGGTCATCAAGCTGGAGGACTGGCACAAGGATAAAGAGTACGACAGACTTGGAATGGAGCAGGAATATACAGAGTTTCTGGGCAACAAAGTCGTGTGCCATTCGCTGCCGATCCGTCCGGGCAGAAATCTGGCAGTTATCTGTGAGACAGCTGCGGTCAACCACAGGCAGAAAAAGATGGGTTATAATGCGGCACAGGAGCTGTACCGTCGTGTGCAGGCAAATCTCAGTAAGAGTTCAGATTCTGATGATGATGATGAGTAAGGCAATAAAAGTATGGTAGCGGTTATAAACAGACCGGAGCATATAAGTAATAAAGGAGAGCAACAAAAAATGGAACGAAACAATGCGTGGGATGCTTACCCCGGAGACAGGAAAAAAGAAGTTTTTGACTTTGCGGAGCAATACCGTGTGTTTTTATCAGAGAACAAGACCGAGCGCGAGTGCGTAAAAACATTTGTCAAAAAGGCAGAAAACGCTGGTTTTATCAGCTTGACAGAGGCAATCAAAGGAGAGCGTAAATTAAAACCCGGCGATAAAGTATATTACAATCATATGGGGAAATCACTGGCGATGTTTGTCATTGGTGAGGAACCCATCAGTGAAGGAATGAATATTTTAGGTGCGCATATCGATTCGCCCCGTCTGGATCTCAAGCAGAATCCCATGTATGAGGATCATGATCTCGTGCTGCTGGACACCCATTACTATGGGGGAGTCAAAAAATATCAGTGGGTAACGCTGCCGTTGGCGCTGCATGGTGTAGTGGTAAAAAAAGATGGTACGGTTGTGGAGATCAATATCGGTGACAAACCGGGAGATCCCGTCGTTGGAGTCAGTGATCTTTTGATCCATCTCGCAGGAGAACAGTTGGAGAAAAAGGCAAATAAGGTCATTGAGGGCGAAAATCTCGATGTGCTGATCGGCAATCTGCCCACAGACAAAACAGATGAGGGAAAAGAGGAGAAGGAGCGTGTAAAGGCGCAGCTTTTAGACTTGTTGAAGCAGGCGTATGATATTGAGGAGGAGGATTTTCTTTCCGCTGAGATCGAGGTCGTTCCTGCCGGAGAGGCGAGAGACTACGGACTGGACCGAAGCATGATCATGGGCTACGGACATGATGACAGAGTGTGTGCATATCCTTCCTTTGAGGCGACCCTTCAGATGAAAACGCCGAAGCGGACCAGTGTGTGCCTGCTTGTAGACAAGGAGGAAATCGGCAGTGTCGGTGCCACCGGCATGCAGTCGCGGTTTTTTGAAAATGCCGTTGCAGAAGTGCTGGCGCTGTGTGGACAGTACACGGATCTTGCCCTGCGCCGCGCCATGCAGCATTCGCGGATGCTTTCTTCAGATGTGAGTGCAGCTTACGACCCCAATTATGCATCTGTGTCCGACAAGAAAAATGTGGCATATTTTGGCAGAGGCATTGTATTTAATAAATATACCGGCTCACGGGGAAAATCCGGTTCCAATGATGCGAATGCAGAGTATATTGCAGATCTGCGAAACATTTTTGATAAAAACGGCGTGTCATTCCAGACGGCGGAGCTTGGAAAAGTCGATCAGGGCGGCGGTGGAACGATCGCGTATATTCTGGCGAACTATGGAATGGAAGTGATTGATAGCGGAGTGGCAGTGCTGAATATGCATGCGCCCTGGGAGATCATCAGCAAGGTGGATCTGTATGAGGCATATAAGGGCTACATGGCATTTTTAAAAGAGGCATAGTAACTGTTTCGAACAGATCGAAGCACTGGCTGCTGAGATCGTGAGAACATGATTCAGGAGTGCAAAAATCCCATTGCGAAGCAATTATATATGGATTTTTGCATCGGAACTGTGAAGGGACTGAACAGTTCCGAAGCATAAATAGGTTGGTTGATATGGATAAAAACAGGCAACAATTTGAACAGGAGCTGGAAAAGCTTCTTTCAGGGGAACAGATCAGAAAAGAAGAGCTCTTAAGCCGGCATACAACATTCCGCGTTGGCGGCGCAGCAGAATATTTTGTTACCCCAACGATTGAACAGGTGCCGAAGGTGGTGGAGTTATGCAGACAATATGAAATGCCGCTGACGGTCATGGGAAACGGCAGTAATCTGCTGGTGTCCGATGATGGCTTGCGGGGTGTTGTGATGGAGATCGGAAAAGCGGCTTCCGGTATACGGATTCTGGATGATGAGGATCTGGCTGTAGCGGCAGGCACTCTGCTTTCAGAGACTGCGCATTTTGCAGCCAGGCATGGTCTTGCCGGCATGGAATTTGCCGCAGGTATTCCGGGATCGCTGGGCGGTGCTGTTGTGATGAATGCGGGTGCATATGGTGGAGAAATGAAAGATATTTTATCTGGTGTGCGGGTGCTCACAACAACAGGCGAGCTCAGGGTGCGCCCGGCGGATGAGCTGGATCTGTCCTATCGTCACAGCCGGATGATGGATGAACAGGAAATTGTACTGGAGGCACGTCTGAATCTGACCCAGGGAAGTGAATTTGTCATCCGGGCACAGATGGAAGAGCTGCGAAAGCGGAGAGTGGAAAAACAGCCCCTGGAGTACCCCAGTGCAGGTAGTACATTTAAGCGGCCGGAGGGATATTTTGCGGGAAAGCTGATCGAGGAAGCGGGACTTCGCGGGTATCGTATCGGAGATGCGCAGGTATCAGAAAAGCATTGTGGATTTGTGATCAATCGTGGTAATGCCAGCGCAGCGCAGATCCTGGAGCTGATGCAGCATGTACAGGCGTGTGTAAAAGAAAACAGTGGGGTAGATCTGGAGCCTGAGGTGCGTCTGCTGGGCTTTTAAGCCGCATCTGACCGCCGGATTGGCAAAAGATACGTATTTTTGGGAGGAGAAATTCATATGAGGTGTGTCATTTTAACAGGAATGTCCGGCTCAGGAAAGAGTACAGCGCTCAAGATGATCGAGGATATGGGATACTACTGTGTGGGCAATCTGCCGATCTCTCTGGTGGAGAGCTTTGCAGAGCTGGCGGAGAATGATCCGGAGCTGGAAAAGGTTGCGATCAACGTGGATATCAGAAGCGGTCAGAACATCGGGGATCTTACAGCGGTGCTGGATCGCCTGCAGGAGCGAGGAAAGAGCTTTGAGATGCTGTTTCTCGAGAGCGAGGACTCTGTGATCATCAAGCGTTATAAGGAAACGCGCCGGAGCCATCCGCTGGCGGAAGGCGGCAGGGTGGACAGGGCGATCCAGCGCGAGCGTGAGCAGTTAAAGCCCCTGAAGCGCCGGGCAGACTATATCCTTGATACGAGCCAGCTTTTGACACGGGAATTGCAGGCAGAGTTGAAAAAAATGTTTGTTGAGAACCAGACCTACAAAAACCTTTATATTACGGTGCTTTCCTTCGGATTCAAATATGGCATTCCGACAGATGCGGATCTGGTATTTGATGTGCGCTTTTTGCCCAACCCTTATTACGTGGAGGGACTTCGGCCGCTGACGGGTCTGGACAAACCGATTCAGGATTATGTCAGTGACTGTGAGCAGTATCAGGAGTTCCTTGACAAGCTGGAGGATATGATCAAATTTTTGATCCCGAACTATATCAGTGAGGGAAAAAACCAGCTGGTAATCGCAATTGGCTGTACCGGTGGCAAGCATCGTTCGGTCACTGTGGCACAGGGACTGTATGACAGATTGGGAGCGCAGCAGGACTACGGACTGCGCATTGAGCACCGGGATATAAAAAAAGACAATTATTTGGCACAGGTTGAAGCAAAGACTGCTGAGACCGTAAGTATATGATTCAGGAGTGCGAAAATCCCATCGCGCAGCGATTATCAATGGATTTTTGCATGAGAACTGCGGAGAAACGGCGCAGTTCTTAAAAAGACGCCCACAGGGGGAAATAGATATGTCATTTTCCAGTGAAGTGAAAGCCGAGCTGGCAAAACAGATCGATCATAAACGTCACTGTCAGCTGGCAGAACTGGCGGCGATGGAAACATTTGCGGCGGATCACATGCATCTGGCAGAAAAACGCCGTCTGCTCTCCAAAAAGTTGTTTGGTGCGCTTTCGTCAGAACAATTGGAGTTGCAGATCAATCATACGCTGACAGCACAGCGGGAGCAGCTGTTGAAAAGAATCTGCTGCAAGCGTGCTTTTCTGAGGGGAGCATTTTTGGCATCCGGCTCCATCAGTGATCCGCAAAAATCCTATCATTTTGAGATTGTCTGTCAGGAGCAGTGGCAGGCCCAGCTTTTACAGGAGCTGTATCACTCATTTGAGATCGATGCGAAGATTGTGCAGCGAAAAAAATATTATATTCTTTATCTGAAAGAAGGTGCGCAGATCGTAGATGCCCTGAATGTGATGGGAGCATATGTGGCGCTGATGAATCTGGAGAATGTGCGTATCGTCAAGGAAATGCGCGGATCGGTCAACCGTATCGTCAACTGTGAGACTGCCAACATCAACAAGGTGGTCGGCGCCGCGTGCCGTCAGGTAGAGGATATTCGTTATATTCAGAACAGGATCGGACTGGATGAGCTGCCTCCGGCACTGCGGGAGATGGCGTTCATCAGGCTCGAATACCCGGACAGCTCGTTAAAGGAGCTGGGAGAGCTGTGTGATCCGCCGGTGGGAAAATCCGGTGTCAATCACCGGCTGCGCAAGCTGGGGGAAATTGCAAAAAAATTAGGAAGGGGAGACGCATGAAGCTTTTATTTATATACAATCCTCATTCCGGTACCGGAAGGATCAGGATGCAGCTGTCAGATGTGTTAGAGATTATGATCCGTGCAGGCTATGAGGTAAGCGTGCATCCGACACAGGCTGTGGGGGATGCCGCAAATGTGGTGGCAGAGCGCGCAGCGGATTATGATCTGATCGTTTGCTGTGGCGGGGATGGAACGCTGGATGAGACGGTGGCCGGACTGATCCAAAGTGGATGTGAAGTGCCCCTTGGTTATATCCCGGCGGGCAGCACAAACGATTTTGCGGCTTCTTTAAAACTGCCGCGAAACATGAAAAAGGCGGCAGAGGTCGCAGTGAGCGGAACTGATTTTAAGTGTGATGTGGGCCGCTTTGGAGACAAAAACTTTGTTTATATTGCGGCATTCGGGCTGTTTACAGATGTCTCCTATCAGACAAAACAGGAGCTCAAAAATGTGCTGGGTCATGTGGCATATCTTCTGGAAGGAGCGAAACGTCTTGGTAGTCATCCCAGCTATCACATGCGCATAGAGTATAGCGGTGGGGTCATCGAGGATGACTTCATGTACGGAATGGTGACAAATTCATTATCGGTTGGCGGATTTAAGGGCATGACAGGGGATGATGTGGCGCTCAATGACGGGCTGTTTGAGGTGATGCTGATCCGCACGCCCCACAATGCCGTAGAACTCAACGAGATCATTGCTGTGCTGACAAAGCTGCGTCCGGAATCCGACCTGATCTATACCTTTAAGACGGATGAAATGCATATTTTACCCGATCAGGCCATCCCGTGGACGCTGGACGGGGAGTATGGCGGCGACCAGACACAGATCCGGCTGGGTTGCATGCATGGTGCACTCACTCTCCGCGTGCCGGAAGAAGCAGAGTAACTCTTTACAATTAGGACGGTTCATGGTATATTTAACACAGATATGGGCAATCTTTGTCCGTAGGGCGTTTCGCCCAAACACGCACATATTTTATAGAAAATGGAGGAATTCACATGTTAGTATCTGCGAAAGAAATGTTAGAAAAGGCAAAAGCCGGACATTATGCAGTAGGCCAGTTCAACATCAACAACCTTGAGTGGACAAAGGCAATCCTTTTAACTGCACAGGAGTTAAACTCTCCCGTGATCCTTGGTGTATCTGAGGGTGCAGGAAAGTATATGACAGGCTTCAAGACGGTTGCTGCAATGGTTAAGGCAATGGATGAGGAGCTTGGAATCACGGTTCCCGTTGCATTACACTTAGATCATGGTACTTATGATGGATGCTACAAGTGCATCAAGGCAGGCTTCACTTCTATCATGTTCGATGGATCACACTATCCCATCGAGGAGAACATTGCAAAGACAACTGAGTTAGTAAACGTTGCACATGCGCTGGGTCTGTCCATTGAGGCAGAGGTTGGCTCCATCGGCGGCGAGGAAGACGGCGTTGTCGGCATGGGCGAGTGTGCTGATCCTGATGAGTGCAAGGCTGTTGCCGATCTGGGCGTAGATATGCTTGCAGCAGGTATCGGTAACATCCACGGAAAATATCCTGCAAACTGGGCAGGCTTAAGCTTCGATACACTGGATGCCATCCAGCAGAAGACCGGTATTATGCCTCTCGTACTGCACGGTGGTACAGGTATCCCTGAGGATATGATCAAGAAGGCGATCGACCTTGGTGTATCCAAGATCAATGTAAATACCGAGTGCCAGTTATCCTTTGCAGATGCTACACGTAAATACATTGAGGCTGGCAAGGATCTGGAAGGCAAGGGCTTCGATCCCCGTAAGCTGTTAGCACCCGGAACCGATGCGATCAAGGCTACCGTAAAGGAAAAGATGGAGTTATTCGGATCTGTAGGAAAAGCTTAAGATTATTAAGAATTAAAAAAAACTAAAATTTACTATTGCTTTTTTGCAAAAATAGGAGTATTTTAGTTGGCAGAGAAGCGAACGAGGGTGTTCCAAATGAGGTGCACCCTCGTTCGCTTTATGCATTCATAATAATAGAAAGTTCGCAGAGCGTATTTTCTATTATATAAACTATAGGTTTATGAAAACGATAAAGGGAAAGGATGAATAAGGTTATGAGTGAAAACGAAAAATTCAGCGTATCAGAGATCTTTGGCGAGAACGTATTCAATGATTCTGTCATGCAGGCGCGTCTCCCCAAGAAGGTCTACAAAAGACTTCATGAAGTCATTGAGGGTGGTCAGGATCTGGATCTTGCTACCGCAGATGTAGTTGCACATGAGATGAAGGAATGGGCCATCGAGCAGGGCGCTACCCATTATACACATTGGTTCCAGCCACTGACCGGCGTGACCGCAGAGAAGCATGATTCATTTATTACAGCTCCCATGGAGAACGGTAAGGTGCTGATGAGTTTCTCTGGAAAAGAGTTGATCAAAGGAGAGCCGGATGCATCTTCATTCCCTTCCGGCGGACTTCGTGCAACCTTCGAGGCAAGAGGATATACTGCATGGGATTGCACATCACCTGCATTTGTCCGTCATGATGCAACAGGCGCAACGCTTTGCATCCCCACAGCTTTCTGTTCTTATACAGGAGAGGCACTGGATCAGAAGACACCGCTTCTTCGTTCTATGGAAGCAGTGAATGAGCAGGCATTACGTCTCCTTCGTTTATTTGGAAATACAACTTCTACAAGAGTAACACCGTCTGTTGGAGCAGAGCAGGAGTACTTCATTGTAGACCGCGAGAAATATTTAAAGAGAAAAGATTTGATCTTTACCGGCCGTACCTTATTTGGAGCAATGCCTCCCAAGGGACAGGAGATGGAAGATCATTACTTTGGAGCGATTCGTGAGCGCATCGGCGCATACATGAAGGATGTAAACAAGGAGCTGTGGAAGCTTGGTGTTTCCGCAAAGACCCAGCACAATGAGGTTGCTCCAGCACAGCATGAGCTTGCTCCTATTTATGCAGAGTGTAACGTTGCAACCGATCACAACCAGCTGATCATGGAGACATTGAAAAAGGTGGCAGGACGTCATGGTTTACAGTGCCTCCTTCACGAGAAGCCTTTCGCAGGTGTGAATGGTTCCGGTAAGCACAATAACTGGTCATTGACCACGGATGATGGGATTAACCTGTTGGATCCTGGTTCCACACCCCACGAGAATGTACAGTTTCTGCTGGTACTGACTTGTATCTTAAAGGCAGTTGACGAGCATGCAGATCTGCTTCGTGCATCTGCTGCAGATGTCGGAAACGATCACAGACTGGGAGCAAACGAGGCACCTCCGGCAATTCTTTCTATCTTCCTTGGAGAGCAGCTGGAGGATGTGATCACACAGCTGATCAGCACCGGAAATGCAACACATAGCTTAAAGGGCGAGAAGCTGGAGACAGGTGTAAAGACCTTGCCTGACTTCATGCGTGATGCAACTGATCGTAACCGTACATCACCTTTTGCATTTACCGGAAATAAATTTGAGTTCCGTATGGTAGGTTCACAGGCTTCCATTGCACAGCCCAACGTAGTGTTAAATACCATCGTTGCAGAGGCGTTTGCAGAGGCATGTGAGGCGCTTGAGAATTCTGATAATTTTGAAGATACCGTACATGATCTGATCAAGAAATATGCGACAGAGCATCAGCGCATCATCTTCAACGGTAACGGCTACTCTGATGAGTGGGTTGCAGAGGCTGAAAAGCGTGGACTGCCCAACATCAAGTCCATGGTGGATGCAATTCCTGCATACGCGACTGACAAGGCAGTTGCATTATTTGAGAAATTCGGCGTATTTACAAAGGTTGAGCTGGAGTCTCGTGTAGAGATCGAGTATGAGACCTATGCAAAGACGATTAATATTGAAGCAAAATCTATGATCGACATTGCAAGCAAGCAGATCATTCCTGCAGTGATCCGTTACACAACACAGCTTGCAAACTCTATCAATGCAGTGAAAGCAGCAGGTGACGTAGATGTATCTGTGCAGACCGAGCTTCTTGCAGAGACCTCTGATTATCTGTCAGATGTGAAGGTAGCGCTTGCAAAATTGATCGAGGTTACAGATGCCGGAAACGCAATGAGCGAAGGCAGAGACCAGGCTGTTTACTACAGAGATGTTGTAAAGGCTGCAATGGATGAGTTACGCGCGCCCGTTGACAAACTGGAGATGATCGTAGATAAAGATTTATGGCCGATGCCGTCCTACGGCGACCTGATTTTCGAGGTATAATCATACATACCTCACTTACTAGTTGTGGCTAACTTCTGCTTGATTGAAAGATTGAGCAGGTTAGTATTTATCTAATCCCCTTTAGAGTATAAAGAAAATCCCCCCTGACAAATGTCAGGGGGGATTTTCAATGCAACAAATAAATTGTCTCACAATTGATTAGTCAAGTATAATTATTTGTTTTTGAGTGAAATAGCAACTTGAACAAAATGACGAAAGATGTTGAGGGTTATCCCAAAAAGAAGTGAGGTTATTCAAAAGTTATTCACAATTTTAGTACCGGTTTTTCTGGAAAAAATGAGTTATACACGAAGTTATCCACATTATCCACAGAAATTGTTACAAATTTTGTGGTTTACATAGTAAAAAAACCAAACATAAGTTTTGTGCATATGCTATAAACTTGCGAATTCCGTAAAAAAATGTCGAAAAATGCTTGACAGTGCAATAGTATAAAAAAATTGTTTCCTGTCGGAAATTTGCGAAAAAATATGTGAAATTATCTGAAATTTACAGTAGGTTGAAAAATCGAGTATAGTCTGTTATACTATCCACGCACAGATTCATTACAAAAAATATAATAAATAATAAAAGATATGATATAGGAGAGCTTAACTGTTCCGAACAGTTACAGAAAAGTATGATAAAACAGATACAGCTTTTGGGAATGACATTTCCTAATTATTCACTGCGAGATGAGTTGCAACTGGCGCAGGAAGCATTAAAGACGGATGGTCTGCGGGTGCTTTTGACTGTGTCCATGCAGTCACTGGTCAAAGCAGGCAGCAGCGAATCTCCACAGATCAAAGAATGTGTGGAGCAGGCAGACCTGATCGTAGTAGAAGATCCGGAGATTTTAAGTGTTGCCGGGATCCATTCCAGCCAGCGCATTCATGAGGCAGAAGATCATTTGTTTTTTACAGAACTGTTAAAGCGCCTGCAGCGCGGACAGCAGCAGATTTATCTGGTGGCATCGAAAAATGCCGCGCTGGAGAAAATAAGAGAAATTTTAGCAGACCGGTATGAAAAACTGCATATTGTCGGACAATATAGTATAGAAGATTATCCGGATGACTTAGACCGCATGATCAATGAGATCAACAGTGCGGCACCGGATGTGATCATTTCTGTGATGCCCACTCCGCAGCAGGAGGAATTCCTGGTGGCAAACCGCAGCAAGCTGATGGCAAAGCTATGGTATGGATTGGGGGAAAATTATGGACTTCTCATGGAGAAGAAGGGCTTTGGGTGGCGTATGAAGCGTCTCATCCATATTGGCAGGTTTAAAATGCATGTCAATCAGTACGAAGAAAAGGGAGATAAATAACCAGTGGCACGTATTCATAAAAAACGAAAAGAAATAGTGCGGGATTACATTTTGCTGGTTGTGGGCACCGGTCTGATCGCATTGTCAGTGCAGGCTGTTTTTGACCCGATGGGAATGGTGACAGGAGGTTTCACAGGAATAGGCATTTTGCTGCGCCGTGCAACGATGGGCCTGCTTCCCGGGGGAATCCCCCTGTGGTTTACCAATCTGGCACTGAACCTTCCTGCGTTTGTGGCGGCGTGGTTTTTGATGGGAAAAATCTTTGTAAAGCGCACTGCCATCGCAGCAGTTCTTTTGTCTGTGTGGCTGGCAGTAATTCCGGTCATGGATCTTGCAAAGGGAGATTATCTGCTGGCGGCGATCTATGGCGGCCTGATCAGCGGAGCGGGAATTGCGCTTGTATTTCGCACCGGAAATGCCACCGGAGGAACCGATCTTCTGGCATCGCTTTTGCATCTGAGATTCCGCAATTATTCAGTTGCGCAGATTCTGCTGGTGCTGGATGGAGCCGTCATTTTGGCAGGATATTATCTGGTGGGTGCCCGTCCGGCATTGTACGCCATTCTGACAGTTGCGATCGTGACCAAAGTGTCAGATGCCATTTTAGATGGTATGAATTACTCCAAGATGATCTTTGTTGTGTCCGACCGGTCTACAGAGATTGCGGAGCATATTTTATATGAGATGGATCGGGGCTGCACAGCGATCCCGGCGCAGGGAATGTATTCCGATGAGATGAGAAAGATGCTGTTTTGCGTGGTAGGGAAAAAAGAGGTTGTGGACTTTAAAGATTGTGTCAAAGAGCTGGATCCACATGCATTTGTAATTGTGACGGATGCAAATGAGGTACTCGGAGAGGGATTTTTAGAATATTAGCATAAAAAATATCGTGTTTCCTCTTTCCTTTTTTGCAGTTTTGCATTAAAATGAGAAATACAATAGTCCGCGCGCTCTTTTTTCGTCAAAATTCTTTTGTGAAAAATGTATAGTGGTGCGGAGCTTTCATTGGATCGGGGGACAGGAGGAGCAGACATGATATCAAATCAGATCTTGCAGAACACAATTGATGGATTGAAGGGTATTACAAGAAGTGATCTGTGCGTGATTGACACAGAGGGAACCGTACTTGCATCTACATTTCCGGAGGCGGACAATTATACGGGTGCTGCCTTGACGTTTGTGGAGTCACCTGCTGATTCGCAGGTGGTACAGGGCTGTCAGTTTTTTAAAGTGTTTGACGAGCATCAGCTGGAGTATGTGCTTTTGGCATATGGGGACACCGACGATGCATATATGATCGGAAAGATTGCTACTTTTCAGATTCAGAATCTGTTAGTGGCGTATAAGGAGCGGTTTGACAAGGACAATTTTATCAAAAATCTGTTGTTGGATAATCTGCTTTTAGTTGACATCTACAATCGCGCCAAAAAGCTGCACATTGACATTGATGTGCCACGTGCAGTGTTTATCATTGAGACCAACCGCGAGAAGGATGGCAACGAGCTGGAGAAGGTTCGCAGCCTTTTCCATGGAAAGAGTCATGATTTTGTGACGGCTGTGGATGAGAAGAATATTATCATCGTCCATGAGCTGATGGATGGTGAGGGCTATGAGGATCTGAATAAGACGGCGGAGGTAGTCCGCTCGCTCTTTGGCGGTGCCGGGAATCAGGAGGTACATATCGCCTATGGTTCTATTGTAAAAGAGATCAAGGAGGTTTCCAGATCTTATAAAGAGGCGCGGATGGCGCTGGATGTGGGAAAAATCTTCTTTGAGGATAAGGATATTATTGCTTATGCAAATCTGGGTATCGGACGTCTGATCTATCAGCTGCCGATCCCGCTGTGCAAGATGTTCATCAAGGAAATCTTCGGGGGCAGGTCGCCGGATGATTTTGACGAAGAGACTTTGATGACGATCAACAAATTTTTTGAGAACAATCTGAATGTGTCAGAGACATCACGTCAGCTGTACATTCACCGTAATACACTGGTTTATCGTCTTGATAAACTGCAAAAAAGTACCGGTCTTGACCTTCGTATCTTCGAGGATGCCATTACCTTTAAGATTGCGCTGATGGTTGTCCAATACATGAAGTATATGGAGACGATGGACTTCTGAGCGACTGGTTAGGAGGTTTTATGATTCAGTTGGAACATGTAAGTAAGTCCTTTTCTGAGGGCATACCTGCATTGAATGATGTATCGCTGCATATTTCTGAGGGCGAGTTTGTATTTGTGGTAGGAGACAGTGGATCCGGAAAATCCACACTGATCAAGCTTTTACTAAAGGAACTGGAACCGACCTCAGGCAGCATTACGATCAACGATATCAATATCCGCAAGCTCCCGCACAGGCGGGTTCCCTACTTCCGCAGAAATATCGGCTGCGTGTTTCAGGATTTCCGCCTGTTGAAGGATCGAAATGTGTATGACAATGTGGCGTTTGCACAGCGTGTAGTTGGCGCATCCAATCGCAGCATCCGGCAGAAGGTGCCGGTGATGCTGTCGATGGTAGGGTTGGCCGCCAAGTACCGCTCGTTTCCGAAGCAGCTTTCCGGAGGAGAACAGCAGCGCGTGGCAATCGCCCGGGCGCTGGTCAATAATCCACGCATTCTGCTTGCAGATGAGCCTACCGGTAACCTTGACAATAATAATGCATGGGAGATCATGAACCTGTTGGATATGATCAACTCCCGTGGAACGACCGTAGTTGTCGTGACGCACAATATGGAGATCGTGCGTGCAATGGGCAAGCGCGTCATTACGATTCAGAAAGGAACTGTCGTTTCGGATTCTTTGAATGACGGTATGGGTGGTGATGACGATGAGAATTAGTACATTTTTTTATTCGATCAAACAGGGCATTAAAAATATCTGGCGAAATAAGATGTTTTCGCTTGCATCTATCGCGACGATGGCTGCATGTATTTTTTTGTTCGGATTATTTTTTGCGATCGTAACGAACTTTCAGTCCATGGTAAAGGAAGCAGAGGAGGGCGTGGCGGTGACTGTGCTCTTTGACGATGATATTACGCCGCAACAGATCGCAGAGATCGGAGACAAGATCAAGGATCGCCCGGAGGTGTCTGCCTATAACTTCAAGTCAGCTGCAGATGCGTGGGCAGAGTTTTCACAGATTTATTTTGAGGGAAATGAGGAACTGGCAGAGGGCTTTGGTGATGACAATCCGCTGCAGAAATCCGAGAGCTATGAGATTTATCTGAATGATGTATCCATGCAGGATACGCTGGTTTCCTATCTGGAAAATCTGGATGGTGTGCGGGAGGTGCGCCGTTCAGAGATCGTGGCAAATACATTGTCTGACTTTAACCGGCTGATCGGTTATGTGTCAGCGGGCATTATCCTGATCCTGTTGTGTGTAGCGGTCTTTTTGATCAGTAATACGGTGACCGTTGGTATCGCTGTCCGCAAGGAGGAGATCGGTATCATGAAACTGATCGGTGCCACAGACTTTTTTGTGCGGGCACCCTTTGTGGTGGAGGGTATACTGATCGGTCTGATCGGATCTGCACTGCCGTTGGCACTGCTTTATGTCATGTATAGCCGGCTGATCGTATATATTATGGAGAAGTTTAATTTCCTGAGCAGTTTGATGAATTTCCTTCCGGTGCGCGTTGTGTTCCGTACGTTGACACCCATCGCGCTTTTGCTTGGAGTAGGAATCGGCTTTATCGGCAGCTTTACGACGATTCGCAAACATTTGAAGGTATAGTTTTATTATTTGAGATGATGATGGAAGAAAAAGACGAACAGATTTTAGAGACTGCGGATGCTCTCAGAGAGGACATCCGCAGAACAAAACAAGAAGAGAGAAAGACATTTTGCAAGGGGGTGACGCTTGGAGTTCTGCTGACGCTGGCGTTGTGTCTCCTTGTGTTTTTTGTTATACCGGTTGTGCAGATCAGGCGGGCAGGCAGTCAGTTGCAGCAGCAGGATACTGCACAAAATGAGGATGCGCCATTGCTGACAAAGGCGGTTGAGAGCAAGATCGAGCGTCTGGCAGACACGATTGATGCACTTTATTATGAAGATGTGGATGATGAGGATCTCGTGCAGGGCTTGTATAAGGGTCTGTTGGAAGGTGTGGGAGATACTTACACTGCATATTATACCCCTGAGGAATATGAGAGTCTGATGGTGTCGGCCACTTCTTCCCTGAGTGGGATTGGCGTTGTGCTCCAGCAGGATCCGGATACGCTGCAGGTTACGGTGGCACATGTCTATGAGGGAAGCCCGGCAGAAAAAGCAGGGATTTTGGCCAATGATTCCGTGGTTCAGGTGGAGGATATTCGTGCAAACACGATGGAGCTGTCCGAGCTGGTAACGCATATCCGGGGAGAAAAGGGGACGGTTGTGCACCTGAAGCTTTACCGAAAGGGAGAATCAGGATATCTGGATGTGGAAGTCACACGGGACATTGTTGATGTGCCCACGGTCAGCGGAGAGATGCTGCAGGATGATATTGGTTATATCATGATCGTAGAGTTTGGTGAAAAGACAGGTGAAGAGTTCGCCAAGGAAGTCACTGAACTGGAAAAGCAGGGGATGAAGTCACTGATCGTGGATCTGAGAGACAATCCGGGCGGAATGGTGAATTCCGTCACAGAGATCCTGGATCAGATCCTGCCGGAAGGTGTGACAGTCTGGACACAGGATAAGAATGGAAATAAAAAGGAATATACATCGGATGCCGCCTGTATGGACTATCCGATGGCGGTTCTGATCAACGGAAACAGTGCCAGCAGCTCTGAAATCTTTGCAGGAGCGATCCGCGATTACAAGTATGGTACTCTGATCGGGACAAAGACATTTGGCAAGGGTATCGTGCAGAGTATCCGCAAGCTGTCCGATGGCAGTGCCATCAAACTCACAACAGCAAAGTATTTTACTCCGAATGGTGAAAATATACACGGTGAGGGTATTGAGCCGGATATCGAGCTGGAATATGAATATCTGGATCCGGATGCGGAGAAGTATGACAAAATGGATGATAACCAGATCCTGAAAGCGATCGAGGTATTATCAAAATAAAAAAAAGAAAGTTGGTGAATAAGGTGGTAGAATTAGACCAGTACCGGTTTTTATTAAATACGTGGAAAGAACCACTGATGGAAGTGAGGGATGCACTTTGACCTCGCGAATAAGTCAAAGCGTATCGAGGAATTAGAGAGGGAGATGGAGGCACCGGATTTCTGGAACAATGCCGAAGCTTCCCAGCAGAAGATGAAAACATTAAAGAGTCTTAAAGATGACATTGAGACATATCACAATCTGGAAACACATTATGATGATATTGAGACGCTGATCATGATGGCAGAGGAGGAGAATGATGCCTCCCTGATACCGGAGATCGAAGAGGCAGTTGCAGTATACGAAAAGACATATGATGCGATTCGTATCAAGACCCTGTTATCCGGGGAATTTGATGCGGACGCGGCAATCGTTTCCCTCAACGCAGGTGCGGGCGGTACGGAGTCCTGTGACTGGGCATCCATGCTTTATCGCATGTATACGCGCTGGGCAAACGACAAAGGTTTTTCCGTGGATGTCCTCGATTTCCATGAGGGCGATGAGGCGGGCATTAAATCCGTGACCTTTCAGGTCAATGGCGAGAACGCCTATGGTTATCTGAAATCCGAGAAAGGGGTGCACCGTCTGGTGCGTATTTCCCCCTTCAACGCAGCCGGAAAGCGGCAGACTTCCTTTGTATCCTGCGATGTCATGCCGGATATCGAGGAGGATATCGATATTGAGGTGAGAGATGAGGATATCCGTATTGACACCTATCGTTCCAGTGGCGCGGGTGGACAGCATATTAACAAGACCTCATCGGCAATCCGTATCACGCATTTCCCCACTGGTATCGTTGTAACCTGCCAAAATGAGCGCTCGCAGCACATGAACAAGGATAAGGCGATGCAGATGTTAAAAGCAAAGCTGCTCCTTCTGCGCCAGCAGGAAAATGAGGAAAAAAATGCCGAGATCCGTGGCGAGGTGACGGAGATCGGCTGGGGTAACCAGATCCGTTCCTATGTTATGCAGCCCTACACAATGGTCAAGGATCGCCGCACCGGTTATGAGACTGGAAATGTGGATGCGGTCTTAGATGGAGACCTGGATCCGTTTATCAATGCATATTTAAAATGGCTTTCGCAGGGCGGTGCAATGGTGGGCGACGAGGAATAACAAACGTTACATTTCAGACCCCAGCCTGAAATGTAACGAATTTGGCGATGCTTCGCATGAAAAATCGCCAAATTCATGGCTCATACATGTTTTTGGCACGTAGCCCGCAGTGAATGCTGGCTACTGTGCGAAAAGTACCTAACAAACTCTTTGCTATCATATGGCGTAAGATCAATAAGGTCTTGCGTCATTTCCATTCTTGTGGTATTATCTTTCAGGTGAGTACAAATGTATTTACAGGACAAACACAGGAGTGTATCATGAAAGAAAAGACAAACTACTATGTGTTGAAGGAGAAAGCGGTGCCTGATGTGCTGCTTCGTGTCGTGGAGGCAAAGCGATTGTTGGAATCCGGCAGAGCTGCTTCGGTACAGGAGGCAACCGAGCGGGTGGATATCAGCCGCAGCTCCTTTTATAAGTACAAGGAAGATATCTTCCCTTTTCACGACAATGCCAAGGGACGGACGATCACGATGGTCATTCAGCTGGATGACGAGCCGGGGTTGTTATCTGCAATCTTAAAGACGATCGCAGACTCGCGTGCCAATATTTTGACGATCCATCAGAGCATACCGGTCAATGGCATTGCATCCCTGACGCTGAGTGTCGATATTTTACCTGATTCGGCAGACGCAAACCGCATGATGGAACGTATTGAGCAGCAGGATGGGGTACACTATTTAAAAATATTAGCGAGGGAGTAAGAGACAAATGGTAAAAGTAGCAGTTATGGGATATGGAACCATCGGTTCCGGAGTCGTTGAGATTTTAGAGAAAAACGCAGCGCGTATCAGGAAGAATTCAGGTGAGGATCTTGAGGTAAAATATGTACTGGATCTGCGTGAATTTGAGGGAGACCCGATCCAGAGCAAGATCGTGCATGATTATCAGGTGATCGCAAATGACCCTGAAATTCGTATCGTTGTGGAGACAATGGGAGGCGTAGAGCCTGCATATACCTTTGTAAAGGCAATGCTTATGGCAGGAAAGCATGTAACTACCTCCAACAAGGCGCTGGTGGCTGACAAGGGCGCAGAGCTGATTGCGCTGGCAGCAGAAAAGAATGTAAACTTCCTGTTCGAGGCCAGTGTGGGCGGCGGTATTCCGATCATTCGCCCGCTGATGAGCTCCATCACCGGAGACGAGATCGTGGAGATCAGCGGTATTGTCAACGGAACGACGAACTATATGCTGACAAAGATGACAAATGAGGGACTTCCCTTTGACGAAGTATTAAAAGAGGCACAGGCAAAGGGATATGCAGAAAAAGATCCTACCGCCGATGTGGAGGGCTATGATGCCTGCCGCAAGATCGCGATCCTGACCTCTCTCGTATGCGGACAGCAGGTGAACTATGAGGATATCCATACAGAGGGTATCACAAAGATCACACCTACCGATATCATGTATGCAAAAGAGATGGGACGCGCCATCAAGCTGCTGGCAATGAGCAGACAGACAAAGGATGGCTATGTGGCAATGGTAGCACCCTTCTTACTTCCTTCTGACCATCCGCTGTATAATGTCAATGATGTATTCAATGCGATCTTCGTCAAGGGAAATATGCTGGGTGATTCCATGTTCTATGGCAGTGGCGCAGGAAAGCTTCCTACCGCCAGTGCGGTTGTAGGCGATATCGTAGATATGGTGAAGCACATCAATACACATATCGTGCTGAATTGGGATGCAGCTCCCGTACAGCTGGCAGATTATAAGACCAATGAGACCCGCTTCTTCGTCCGCACAAAGGCATCCAAGGAGGAGATCTCAAATACCTTCGGCTCTGTGGAATTTGTTGATATCGAGGAGCTTGCCGACGAGATTGGATTCGTCACAGAAACGATGTCAGAGAAGGATTATGAGGAGAAGGCAGCAAAGCTGTCCAGCGTGCTGCAGATGATCCGGTTTAACTAATCTGGAGAATATTGATAGGAAAAGAACCTGTATTGCAAAGTGCCATGCAGGTTCTTTTTTACAATTTAAAATGGCAGGGAATTTCCCTGCCTGTAAATGGAGTCTGGTCTTGCGACCAGCCCAAAATAATTTGATGTATGATAGTTACATATAACCCTGCGCTGCTTCGCTGAACTCCACCTTCACATCAATTTCCTGCTTCAGCTCCAGATAGAAATTTGTAAATGCCTGATTCATGTAGGGCAGAATCCATAAGAAACCGATACCGAAGGAGAAAGCACCAAGCACAGACCAACCAATGAAGCTGATTCCCATCAAAATGAGCCGGCCTTTGGCACCGCGCGTCAGTGAAATACTGCGCTGGAAAGCCTCGCGGGTATCGATATCCGGATCCTCTGCGTAGATCCAGAAAGCAAAATATAACGGCAGAGTGATCAAAAATCCGAGGGCGGCACCGGCCACTGTAAGCAACACGGAAATGGTCGCGTAGTTTACAGTTGAGAGTGTTTCCGGAGCTCTCAGATCAAACACAAAGGACGGAATCATCGGAATCCATGAGATGAGTGTAAATAAAAAACCACCGATCAGAATGCGGTCAGGCCGATTTTTAACGACCCAGAACATATCAGAAATCTGTGCCTGCTGTCCATGTGCAATGAGCAGATGAATGCGGTTCACACCGCAGTTCAACAAAAGCTCGATCAGCGTGATGATGAAAGAGGCGAGATAGTAAAGAACCGCCTGCATGACAATTGTATTCCGGTCACTGCACAGGTAATTAAAGGGCAGTAGAAATAGTGACGGGATGAGGGATGAGAGGAGGATGGCAAGCATCGGCACCTGATAGTGGCCGAGTAGCATCTGCCTTGCCATGCCTTTGAGCTCTCCGTTTGAACGTTTCATAAAAAATAAATCTCCTTTTCTGGTCGACTGCTACTGTGATAGGCAGTAACGGTCGTTTCTTACATTTCTGTAGCCAAATCACGCTACATAATCAATATTGGCACCAAGCTGATTCATGGCTTCCAACGCCTGCTTGTTTTTCTGGTATGGATTTTCCTTTGCGGAGTATGCGATGGATGTGCGTGTCTCGCCGCCTGCCACATAGGAAGTACCGCATTCCGGACAGACTGCAGTGCGCAGAGAAACCGTCGCAGAGACAACCTTTCCATCTTCCTTGGCAGCCTTTTCATAAGCGTTGCTCACATGCTGCTGCTCGTGTGCGCGAACAGTTCCGGCGGAAGACTGGGGCGAAATGTGCCCGGGTGCCTTAAAAGAGACATCGCTTTCATTGGAGCCATCCTGATATTTGCGCTCCTTGCATGTCTTACATTCGCTGGGGGACGACTTTCGTCCGACCTTGACCTGATCATCCGGATTGGCGCTGTTTTTGGTGGATGTCTTTCCCTGAATGGATGCATTTTTTTGCATCCCGGAATCGCTCTGTGCATTTGTGTTTCCTTGTAGCGCTGCATTTCCGGGTATTGACGCGCCGCTTGGGCGCATATTTCCATACATGCTATACATGCCAGACATTCCATAACCACTGATTGCCATAGAACCTGCCATACAAACACCTCCTTGTTTTGACAAAGTCTGTTGTAGAGACTATACTGATTTTGATATGAAAAATAAAACAACCATTCAAACCACAATTGAAGACCAGCTATATCTCATAGGGCTGATTCTGCTGCTGGCAGCCCCTGTGCTCGTCCTCGCATATTGTTATCTGCGTGCAAGGCTGCCGCTTTTTGCCATGCCCTGTCTGCTGCGCACCCTTACCGGATATTACTGCCCGGGCTGCGGAGGCACGCGTGCCGTCTGGGCACTATTACATTTGCAGCTGTGGCGTTCTTTCTGCTATCACCCGATGGTGCCCTACGGGGCAGCCCTTTATGCGTGGTTTATGCTCAGCCATACGATTGAAAAAATAAGCCATCACCGGTTGCGTATCGGAATGAAATGGAATCCCCTCTGGCTTTGGATCGCACTGGTGATCCTGCTTCTGAACGTGCTGGTGAAGGATGGTGCGCTGCTTTTGTTCCACGTAGATCTGTTGCAAATCATATCCTGACGGGTAGAACTGCATGAAGCTGTCAGTGGGGATCATACAATTCATCTGTTTTGTAACAACTCGGTTTCTTCACAGTTGCCCGGCTTTACTATAGGCAATCTGCCTGTCAGATGCCGCCTTCCTCGAATAAGGGCATGCCGGTCATCGATTCCATAATGCCCGAATATGCTTTGAGAAAATTCTCAAGACTGCCATACTCGCGGATCGTGATCACAAACATCATGACTGTGGCAAGCACGGAAATGATGATCGCTGCTGTTCCCGTCATAACAGCCAGCCTTCCCTGTGGGGAGAGCTGTTTTTTCTGGCCGCGTGAAAGTAACGCAAGAATAATACCTAGTGAGCCACAGATGATCGATGAATAAATACAACAGGTGGTTGCGATCGCAATGACGCTGAGGACGACCGAAGCAGTCAGCATCACGTCCTGTGGACGCGCCTGTGGGCGGTATTGTCCGTTAAAATAGTCATCCGAATGGAAGTCCATCGGGAAATCCTCCTTTTTATTACATAAAAAAATCTATAGATAATGTTATAATAGCACGATTGCACGGCGGATTCAATCCCCTTGCACCGGCTCCGGCCGTAGGTTATAATAAAAAATAAAATCCCCAAAAGGAAGGAAAAACCATATGGATATTACAGCAACTATCGCCGAAGAGCTTGGAGTCCGTAAAAATCAGGTGGACGCAGCGGTAAAACTCATTGATGAGGGCAATACGATCCCCTTTATTGCCCGTTACCGTAAGGAGGCGACCGGCGCGTTAAATGATGAGCAGCTGAGAGATCTCTTCGAGCGTCTGACCTATCTGAGAAATCTGGAAGAGAAAAAGGAACAGGTCATTGCAACGATCGAGGAGCAGGGCAAGCTAACGGAGGAACTGAAAGCACAGATTCTGGCAGCGCAGACCCTGGTTGTCGTGGAGGATCTGTATCGCCCGTATCGTCCGAAACGACGCACCCGTGCCACCGTGGCGAAGGAAAAGGGACTTGAACCCCTTGCAAATATATTGATGCTGCAAATGACAGACAAGCCGATGCTGGAGGAGGCAAAAGCCTTTATCAGTGAGGAAAAAGAGGTGGCAACTGCGGAGGAAGCCTTGGCAGGAGCAAAGGATATTGTTGCAGAAGCTATTTCCGATGAAGCGGACTACCGCATCCGCATACGTGAACTGACCACCAAAAAAGGTGTCGTGCGCTCAACCGCTAAAAATGCAGAAGAAAAGAGCGTTTATGAGATGTATTATGATTTCTCTGAGCCGGTGAATAAGCTTGCAGGACACCGCGTGCTTGCGCTCAACCGCGGCGAGGCGGAAAAGATGCTTACGGTCAAGGTGGAAGCCCCTGAGGAGGACGTTTTACGATATCTGGAAAAACAGGTCATCACCCGGGACAACCCGAATACAAAGCCTGTTTTGCAGGAGACGATCGCAGACAGCTATGACCGCCTGATCGCACCTGCTATCGAGCGTGAGGTGCGCGCGGATCTGACCGAAAAAGCGCAGGACGGCGCGATCAGCGTATTTGGCAAAAATTTAGGACAGCTGCTCATGCAGCCGCCCATTGCAGGTAAGGTGGTACTGGGCTGGGATCCTGCATTCCGTACCGGCTGTAAGCTGGCGGTTGTGGATGCCACCGGAAAGGTGCTGGATACGAAGGTGATCTATCCCACTGCACCGCAGAATAAGGTGGAGGAATCCAAAAAGATCTTAAAGCAGCTGATCGATCAATACGATATTTCCCTGATCTCTGTCGGTAACGGAACTGCTTCGCGTGAATCCGAGATGATTATTGTGGAGCTGTTAAAAGAACTGAAAAAGCCGGTGCAGTACGTGATCGTCAACGAGGCTGGTGCATCCGTGTACTCTGCCAGCAAGCTTGCTACCGAGGAATTTCCTAATTTTGATGTGGGACAGCGAAGTGCCGCATCTATCGCGAGACGATTACAGGATCCGCTGGCAGAGCTCGTCAAGATTGATCCCAAGGCGATCGGTGTCGGACAGTATCAGCATGACATGAACCAGAAAAAGCTGGGAGAAGCGCTGGGCGGCGTT
>JALFNQ010000186.1 GCA_022773965.1 Lachnospiraceae bacterium | reverse complement strand
GCAGTGTCCTATTCTGCCGGTCTGGTGAATGTGCTGAGCGCGATCGCATCCATTGGAAGAGCACGGTTTATCTATCTGTCCAGTGAACAGGTGTACCAGGTATCAAGATCTACGGACATACAGGAGCCGGATCCGGTGACTGCAGCGGATGACTGGTCGATGGTGGTGGCACAGGGAGAGGAACTCTGCCTGCATTATCACTACAACAAGGGGCTGGATGTGGTCGTCATGCGGATGGACCATGTGTATGAGATTCCCAAACGCCTCTCCGACATTCATGAAATGTGCGGTGCAATGTGCCTGGAGGCATTTCGTTCCGGTGAACTGCGCGCCAGTGAGGGGATCCGCTTTTCGATGCTGTTTGTGGATGACGCAGCCCAGTTCATCTATGAGGTGATCCATAAGCGGGAGCACCGGTGGCCTCTTTACAATGTATCATCCGGCGAAGTGATCAGCAGTATGGCGCTGGCGGAGAAGATCCAGCGTCTGTTTCCGCAAGGGAAGATCCGTGTGATCCAGGAAACAGATGATGTGGATATCAGTATCGTGCTGAACAGCCGTCCGTTTGCGGAAGAGTTCGGCCTGCGGATCTTCCATCCGATCGACCAGGTGGTGCCGCGCATCTTCAAATATCTGAAGCAGCACAAATCAGATTTCGAGCTGAAAAAGACCAGAACAGAATCGATCATTTCACGGATCGCGACAAAATTTGGTGAGACGGTGCAGGTTCTTCTGCCTTTTTTGGAGAATATGATCTGTTTTGTGCCGTTTTTCATGCTGAATAATCGTGCAGTTGGCAGCGAGTATTTTGCCAAGCTGGACTTCTTCCTGTTGTATGTGTTGCTGTTTGCAGTTGTCTACGGGCAGCAGCAGGCGACGTTCTCCGCGGTACTTGCGGTGGCGGGATATTTTTTCCGGCAGATGTATGACCGGAGCGGATTTGAGGTATTGTTGGATTACAACACCTATGTATGGGTGGCACAGCTGTTTATTATTGGTCTGGTAGTCGGATATATGCGTGATCATATTCGCACGATGGAACAGGACAGCCGTCACGAGATCGACTTTTTGTCGGATCAGCTGGTGGATATCCAGGATATCAATCAGAGTAATGTGCGCATGAAAAATGTGCTGGAGACGCAGATCGTCAATCAGAATGACAGCTTTGGCAAGATTTATGAGATCACCTCTACGCTGGAGCGTTACGCGCCGGAGGAAGTGCTGTTCTATGCCGCTGAGGTTGTGTCAAAGCTGGTGGACAGCGAGGATGTGGCGATCTATACCGTGGCAAACCGTTCCTACGCCCGTTTGTTTTCAGCCACGAGCAAGCAGGCACGGTGCCTGGGCAATTCCATCGAGTATGTGAAATATGAGAAGATGTATGAATGTCTGAAAAACCGAAAGGTGTTTATCAATCGTGAGATGGACGAGCAGTATCCTTTGATGGCAAATGCCATTTATTCGGAGGATGAGATGGAGCTGATCCTTATGGTGTGGGGTATTCCCTGGGAGCGCATGACGCTGGGCCAGGCAAACATGCTGGTCATCATCGGCTACCTGATCCAGAATGCCGTTGTCCGCGCAAACCGTTATCTGGCAGCTCTCGAACAGCAGCGCTATCTGGAGGGCACGCACATTCTCGAAGCGGAGGCGTTTACCTCTCTGGCCAGTGCATATCTGGTTGCTTACCGAAAAGGGCTTACCGAATGTGCATTTATTAGGGTTCGGGTATCAGCGGATCAGGTGCAGGAGGCTGGAAACACGCTGAGCAAGCTGATGCGTCAGAGTGATTTTATCGGACAATTGAAGGATGGCGGTCTGTATGCCCTGCTCTCAAATACCAGTAAGAGCGATGCGTCTTTTGTTATCAAGCGTTTTCAGGAGGCTGGCTATGAAAGCCGGGTTGTTGAGGAGATTGATTTATGAGACCGATGATGAGCGTCAGGGATCTGATCATACTGGTCGTGGGAAATACAATATTTGCAATCTGTTATCTGATCTATGGTCTGCTGCGTTATCGTATCAAAAAGGGTGGTCCGCAGGAGATGGAGATCGGCACGCCGGAAAGTGTTTTTGTCAAAACCTTTGCGATACTGGTATGTCCGGTCATCATGCCGGCCTTTCTGGCATTGGGCAAGCTGTTCCACATCTTGTTTTTCCATCGGGATGTGGATCTGGCGGATGTTATTTTCAGCAAGGAGCGTGTCCGTACATTTGCCTATGCGGATGAGGAGCGCGATATGAATATGGCACCGCTGGAGGAATCCATCGCTGTCAGCGATAATGCTTCGCTGCGTACGCTGATGCTCAATGTGGTGCGCGGAGATATCGGAAAATCCCTGCGCTCGATCTCCCTTGCATTAAATAGTGAGGATTCAGAAACTGCGCATTATGCAGCGTCTGTGCTGGCAGATGAGCTGAACAATTTCCGGACGACGGTGCAGAGACTATATGTTGAGATCAAAAAAGATAACGAAAAGTTTTTTTCCTGCGTGGACACCTTGCTGCCCTATATGAATGATGTATTAGAGCAGCGCGTCTTTCTGGATATCGAGCAGGTGAAATTTGTACTTCAGATGGAGGAGGTCTGTGAACTGCTTTATCAGAAGGATAAGGCACTCATGGCGGGTGTACACTATGAGTGGATCTGCTCCAGACTGCTGGAGGTAAGAAAATTTGAGCTCTGTGAGAAATGGGCACTGCGCAGTGCCGAAGAATATCCGCAGCTGCTAAGCTCTTACACCAGCAGACTGAAGCTGTTTTTCACCACACAGGACCGGGAACGGTTCTTTGAGGTGATGAATCAGTTAAAAGCGTCGGAGATCGTGATCGATCAGGAAACACTGGAGCTGATCCGCGTATTTTCATGATGCTTCTTTGTACTGTTTTGAACAGATCGGAGAGTTTATGATGAAGGAGGTGGGAACGATGTCAATGGTACAGCTGACGATTCTACAGTACCTGGCTGCTTTTTTTATCTATACCGGGCTGACAGTCGTTCTGCCTGCGATGGTCATATATCCAAAAGTAGCGCATTGCCGGGCTGTGACCCGGTTTTTTGTCTATTTCACACTGGGTAATTTTTATCTGATGAATCTGGTGTATGTTCTGGAACTTCTGCATATTTCCTGCTGGTTTACGCTGGTGCTTGGAACGGTAGCGCCAGTGATCGTGACGTATATAAAGATTCGCAGCATACCGGCCCGCAGACATTTTCTGGTTTCCAATGAACAGATCAATCGTGTGATCCGTGGCAGCTTTGGCATAAAAAACTGGCTGCGCAGGATCACAAAAAGAATCGCAGCTGCGATCTGGCATGGCATCCGGTTTGCCTGCCGTAGTCTCCGTAAGCATTTTTTGGACTGTATCATGGTCGCAGTCGTACTGGCAGTCGTGTGGTATGCTTATGGCTGGTCTCTCACAGAGAACTTTGGCTATTGTGCATCAGATCTGCCTGTACACACCTACTGGATCAATGATCTCGGGAAAAATCAGATCTTTGCAGGCGGCGTGTATCCCTTTGGATTTCACAATATCGTCTACTATATCCATACCGTATTCCGGATCGATACCTATGCGCTGCTGCGCGTGTTCTGGCTGGTACAGACGATCTGGATCCATCTGGTGCTCATGATGTTCTTAAAGGGCGTCTGCAGGAGTAGTTTTCTGCCCTATGCGGGCACGATCCTGTTTGCGCTGGTGGATTTCAATTTTAACAGCTATGCGCGATATTTTTCATCCTTACCGCAGGAATTCGGTATGCTGTTTATTTTGCCTGCAGTGTATTTTGCATTTGCATTTTTCCGCTTCAAAAAGGAGGAGCTGAAGGGGAAACGCAGCCATCCGGTGTCAAAATGGTATCTGGTCGGTTTTGCATTGAACTTTGCAATGACCTTCTCTGTCCATTTTTATGGAACGATCATTCTCGGTTTCTTCTGTGTGGGGATCGCCTGCGGATATGTATGGCGCTTTTTGCAGCCGAAGTATTTTATAAAAGTCGTAAAGACCTGCTTTTTGGGACTTCTGGTGGCACTGCTTCCGATGGTGATCGCCTATCTGACCGGTACGCAGCTGGAGGGCTCTCTGCGCTGGGCCATGAGTGTCATGGCTCCTCAGGAAGAGGAGGCTCCCCAGGAAGAAAAACAGTATGATGAAAACGGTGTTCCCATCGGCGCAAAGATCGTGGAGCTGGAGGATGGAATACTTGCCTATGAGGATGTGCTGGATGATGGTACGACCGTTTACTATCCCCTCCAGAATCAGGATTTTTCTGATGAGGAAAGGGAACAAATGGTGGAGGAGGGTTACAGTGCACGGCCGGATCAGCAGGAGGAAACGCCCGTAGAGCAGACACAGACCTTTGAGGAGCGGCTGGCGGCGTTTTCAGAGCGGGTGGCCAGCACTTTGAAAAGTGCCTTTGAGAGCGTTGATCATGCGGTGCAGATCTGCCAGTTTACAGAGGCTTCCAGACCGGTGCGTTACCTGATCTATCTGTGCATGCTGGCACTGCCTGTGATCGTGCTGCTTTTGTTTGTGCTGCGCAGGTTTGATGAGGCATGTTCGCTTGTTTCCGTGAATGTCAGTGTGCTGGTGCTCATGGTGATGCTGGCGGCGGGTGAGCTGGGCCTGCCAACGATCATGCAGCAGTCACGTATCTGTATTTACCTGAACTATGCGCTGCCGGTTCTGTGGATCATGACAGCTGACCGCATCGTGTATGTGCTGTTCGGTGTCTGGCGTTCCAAGTGGATGCGTCATCTGATGAATCTGGCATCCTTTGTTGTGGCAGTAGCTGCCTGCCTTTTGATGGTTCAAATGGATGTCATGAAGAATGTATATTATGAGTTTCATCCCTTTCAGACCAATGAGGCAGTGACCTGTCTGACGAACATTATTCATGACGAGGAGGATTTCTCGTGGACGATCGTATCTGCCTATGATGAGATGCGAATGGGCGAGGATCATGGGTATCACGAGGAACTGATCACGTTTTTGCAGAACATGGAGTATACAGGTGGCACCAGTATGGTGACGCTGCCCTCTAAAAATGTGTTTTTCTTTATCGAGAAGCGGCCCATCGACTATTCCGTGCCCTATGAGGGAAGCGGGCAGATGGTCTCAGCACTGGGGGCGATGCATGAGCTTCCGGAGGGAAATGGTTTTAGCAATTATATGGGAGAGAGTCGCTGGATTCTGATGTCACGCTTTTATGAGTGGGCGAAGCTGTTCCAAAGGATGCATCCCCATGAAATGACCGTTTATTTTGAAAATGAAAATTTTATCTGTTATAAGCTGGTGCAAAATGATTATCATCTGTTTAATCTGGCGATTGATTATGGGTATAATATGAGATAACCGGCGGCAGGTGTGAAAGGAGGTGGAAAAGGCGTATGATGATCTCGCGCAGAAATTTTGTGATGCTGACGGCGATCCTGTTAGTTGTGTTGTTTCTGTTTCAGGCGACAGGAATTGCAAAAAATCAGCTGAACGATGCACAGACCAATGAGTATGCATTGGGAAACCGGACGAATTTAAAGGCGGCAGACGCTTTTTCCATCGAAGGACA
>JALFNQ010000129.1 GCA_022773965.1 Lachnospiraceae bacterium | reverse complement strand
ACTATTATTCGGGGCAATGCATGGAATTCCGTTTGGAATCGTGACGCAAAATGTATTTGTGACCATTTGCCTGACATTACTGCCGGGAGCACTCGGATGGTATCAGGGCTGGTTAAATGAGAAACGATGTGGTGGAACGATTGTTCCAAGCTGGCTGTTGCATGGCACGATCAATGCAATTGTTGCATGCGTATCATTATAAAAATATTTTTTGTTTTCACGGGTAGCAAATAAAGGTGCAATCTTGCATTAACAACGAAAACGGATGATTCATCCGAATATTGCAATGGAAATAGAGAAAATAGAAACCAAATTTGTGTAAAAAGCAGGAAACAATATGGGTGAATTATCAAAATTACCGAATATAGGAAAAACAGTAGAAGAACAACTGAATCAGGTCGGCATAAATACTGCTGATGAATTAAAGAGCATTGGTGCGAAAGAAGCCTGGCTGAAAGGTAAAAAATACCCAATCTCGGGTTGGTTGAAATATAAAAACAAAAATAGAAAGTAAATCTTTTGCAAACTTTGAAAGGAGAGAAATAGAATGTACAACAAAGTCGATACGAACATGAATTTCGTAGAGCGCGAAAAAGCAACTGAAAAATTCTGGGAAGACAATGACATCTTCCGCAAGAGTATGGAAAACCGCAAGGAAGGACCGACCTACACCTTTTATGACGGACCGCCGACTGCAAACGGCAAGCCCCATATCGGTCACGTCCTGACCCGTGTCATCAAGGATATGATTCCCCGATACCGCACCATGAAGGGTTATTATGTGCCCCGTAAGGCGGGCTGGGATACCCACGGACTTCCGGTGGAGCTGGAAGTGGAGAAAATGCTTGGCTTAAACGGCAAGGAGCAGATCGAGGAGTACGGAATGGAGCCTTTCATTAAAAAATGTAAGGAATCCGTATGGAAATACAAAGGAATGTGGGAGGATTTCTCCGGAACCGTTGGATTCTGGGCAGATATGGATGATCCCTACGTGACCTATGACGACAATTTTATCGAGTCCGAGTGGTGGGCATTAAAAGAGATCTGGGACAAAAAGCTGTTATACAAGGGCTTTAAGATCGTTCCCTACTGCCCGCGCTGTGGAACCCCGCTTTCCTCTCAGGAGGTGGCACAGGGCTACAAGACCGTAAAGGAGCGCTCCGCAGTTGTAAGATTCAAGGTAGTAGGCGAGGATGCATACTTCCTGGCATGGACCACCACACCCTGGACACTGCCCAGCAACGTGGCACTCTGTGTAAACCCGGATGAAATCTACTGCAAGGTAAAGGCGATCGATGGCTACACCTACTATATGGCAGAGGCTCTGTTAGACAAGGTGCTTGGAACACTTGCCACAGAGGAAGGGCAGAAGGCATATGAAGTGCTGGAGACCTACAAGGGAATCGACTTAGAGCGCAAGGAATATGAGCCGCTATTTGATTTTGCCAATGAGATCATTGCAAAACAGCATAAAAAAGCACATTACATCACCTGTGACAGCTATGTAACCATGACAGACGGTACCGGTATCGTACACATCGCACCTGCATTTGGTGAGGATGATGCGAATGTGGGACGCAATTACGACCTGCCCTTTGTACAGCTTGTCAATGAAAAGGGAGAGCTGACTGACAATACACCTTATGCGGGCGTATTCGTAAAGAAGGCAGATCCGATGGTACTTCAGGATCTGGAGGACAAGGGACTGCTCTTTGACGCACCCAAGTTCGAGCATGAGTATCCCCACTGCTGGCGCTGTGACACACCGCTCATTTACTATGCACGTGAATCATGGTTTATCAAGATGACAGAGGTGCGTGATGAATTAGTTGCAAATAACCACACGGTCAACTGGATTCCGGAATCTATCGGTGAGGGACGTTTCGGTAACTGGCTGGAGAATATTCAGGACTGGGGTATTTCCCGTAACCGTTACTGGGGAACACCGCTCAATATCTGGGAGTGCGAGGACTGCGGACATCAGCTTTCTGTAGGCAGCAGGGCAGAGCTGGCAGAGCTTTCCGGAGATCCCGAGGCGGCAAAGATCGAGCTTCACCGTCCGTATATTGATGCAGTAGAGATCAAATGTCCCTGCTGCGGCAAGACGATGCGCCGTGTGCCGGAGGTGATCGACTGCTGGTTTGATTCCGGAGCAATGCCTTTTGCACAGCATCACTATCCTTTTGAAAACAAGGAGCTGTTCGAGCAGCAGTTCCCGGCACAGTTCATTTCCGAGGCAGTGGATCAGACCCGTGGATGGTTCTACTCTCTGATGGCAGAGTCTACGCTGCTCTTTGGCAAGGCTCCTTATGAGAACGTCATCGTGCTTGGCCATGTGCAGGATGAGAACGGCCAGAAGATGAGTAAATCCAAAGGAAATGCAGTAGATCCCTTTGATGCACTGGAGAAATATGGCGCAGATGCGATCCGCTGGTACTTCTATATCAACAGCGCACCGTGGCTGCCGAACCGTTTCCATGGAAAGGCTGTACAGGAAGGACAGCGCAAGTTCATGGGTACACTGTGGAATACCTACGCATTCTTCGTTTTATATGCGAACATTGACAATTTTGATGCGACAAAATATACGCTGGACTACGAGAAGCTTTCTGTCATGGATAAATGGCTGCTGTCTAAGCTGAATACACTGATCAAAACGGTAGATGACAATTTGAATAATTACCGCATCCCCGAGGCAGCAAGAGCTCTGGATGACTTTGTAGATGAGATGAGTAACTGGTATGTGCGCCGCAGCCGTGAGCGTTTCTGGGCAAAGGGTATGGAGCAGGATAAGATCAATGCATACATGACACTGTATACAGCACTTGTGACAGTTGCGAAATGTGCTGCTCCCATGATCCCCTTCATGACAGAGGATATTTACCGCAATCTGGTATGTTCGATCGATAAAAATGCACCTGAGAGCGTGCATCTGTGCGACTTCCCGGTAGCAAACGAGGCGTGGATCGATGCAGATCTGGAGAAGAATATGGAGGCAGTGTTAAAGATCGTTGTGATGGGACGTGCCTGCCGAAACTCCGCAAATATCAAGAACCGTCAGCCTATTGGAACGATGTATGTAAAGGCTCCGGAGACACTGCCTGAGTTTTATACAGAGATCATCGAGGAGGAGCTGAATGTAAAGAAGGTGGAGTACACCGATGATGTCAGCAAGTACACGGATTACACCTTCAAGCCCCAGCTGCGTACGGTAGGACCGAAGTACGGCAAGTTCCTGGGTCAGATCCAGAAAGCTCTTTCTGAGCTGGACGGCAACGCTGCGATGGCAGAACTTAAGAGCAAAGGATGCATCACACTTGACAGCATTTCCGCTGATGTTGTACTATCAGAAGAGGATCTGCTGATTACAATGACACAGATGGAGGGCTATCAGACCGAGGGTGATAATACGGTGACCGTTGTTCTGGATACAAATCTGACGGAAGAGCTCATTGAGGAGGGCTTTGTCCGTGAGATCATCAGCAAGCTCCAGACGATGCGTAAAGAAGCTGGTTTTGAGGTTATGGACCGCATCCGCGTATCTTACGTGGCAGAAGGAAAGGTAGCAGACATCTTTGCTTCACACGGTGAAGAAATCTGTGGCGAAGTGCTGGCAGACGCGCTTACATCGGGGGCTGTAAGCGGATATGAGAAGGAATGGAATATTAACGGGGAAAAAGTTGCGCTGGGAGTTGAGAAAAACGCATGAAATGGCCGTTTTTTAAATCCAGAGACAGTAGAGGAGGAACACAAATGACAAACAAAATCTTTGAGAAGGAGACATTTATCAAAAATGTCAAGAACACTGTAAAAACCCTGTTTCGTAAAAACCTTTCCGAAGCAAGCCAGCAGGAGATCTATCAGGCAGTCAGCTTTGTAGTGAAGGAAGTCATCATTGACCGGTGGCTGGCAACGCAAAAGACAATGGAGAAAACAGATCCTAAGACTGTTTATTATATGTCCATGGAATTTTTGGTTGGCCGTGCGTTAGGAAATAACCTGATCAATCTGACTGCTTACGATGAAGTGAAGGAAGCACTGGAGGAGATCGGACTGGATCTGAACCTGATCGAGGATCAGGAGCGTGACCCGGCACTTGGAAATGGTGGTCTGGGACGTCTCGCAGCCTGCTTTATGGAGTCTTTATCCACGCTGGGATATCCGGCATACGGCTGTGGAATCCGTTACCGCTATGGTATGTTCCGCCAGAAGATCAAGGATGGCTATCAGGTAGAGGAGCCCGATAACTGGTTAAAGGATGGTTATCCCTTTGAGCTGCGCCGTCCGGAGTATGCGTATACCGTAAAATTTGGCGGATATGTACGTTCTGAGTATGATCAGGCAACCGGAAAGACAAAGTTTGTGCATGAAAATTATCAGGCAGTGACAGCCATTCCGTATGATATGCCCATCATCGGCTACAATAACAACGTTGTAAATACCCTCATGATCTGGGATGCAGAGCCTGTGGAGTGCTTCAAGCTGGATTCCTTTGACAAGGGCGATTATTATAAGGCTGTTGAGCAGGAGAACCTTGCACGCAACCTGGTAGATGTCCTTTATCCCAATGACAATCATGTACAGGGTAAAGAGCTTCGTCTGCGCCAGCAGTATTTCTTCGTATCCGCCAGCGTACAGCGCGCGATCGCGAAGTTTATGAAGAATCATAACGATATCCATGATCTGCCCAAGAAGGTAACCTTCCAGATGAACGATACCCATCCGACAGTTGCAGTTGCAGAGCTGATGCGTATTTTACTGGATGAGTACGGTCTGGAGTGGAACGATGCATGGAAGATCACTACACAGACCTGTGCCTACACCAACCATACCATCATGGCAGAGGCACTGGAAAAATGGCCCATCGAGATCTTTTCACGTCTGCTGCCCCGTATTTACCAGATCGTTGAGGAGATCAACCGCCGTTTCATTTTGCAGATTCAGGCAAGCTTCCCCGGCGATCAGCATATGATCCAGAAGATGGCGATCGTATATGATGGAAAAGTAAAAATGGCACATTTGGCCATCGCAGCCGGATATTCTGTCAACGGTGTTGCAAGACTGCATACAGAGATCTTAAAGAATCAGGAGCTGAAGGAGTTCTACCAGATGTTCCCTGAGAAGTTCAATAATAAGACAAACGGCATCACCCAGAGACGTTTCCTGCTTCATGCAAATCCGCTTCTGGCAGACTGGATCACGGATCATATCGGAAATGACTGGATCACCGATCTGAGCCATTTAGAGCGTCTGGCAATTTATGCAGATGACGAGAAGGCACAGGCTGAGTTCATGAATATTAAGTATCAGAACAAGCTTCGCCTGGCAAAATATATCAAGGAGCACAATGGCATTGAGGTAAATCCCCGCTCTATTTTCGACTGTCAGACCAAGCGTCTGCATGAGTACAAGAGACAGCTGATGAACATTTTACACGTCATGTATCTGTACAATAAGCTGAAGGAGCATCCGGATATGGAGTTCTATCCGAGAACCTTTATCTTTGGTGCAAAGGCAGCAGCCGGTTATAAGAACGCGAAGCTGACCATCAAGCTCATTAACAGTGTGGCAGATGTCATTAACAACGATCCGAGCATTAATGGCAAGATCAAGGTTGTATTTATTGAGGATTACTGCGTATCCAATGCAGAGATCATTACCTCCGGAGCAGATGTTTCTGAGCAGATCTCTACCGCCAGCAAGGAGGCGTCCGGTACCGGTAATATGAAATATATGTTAAACGGTGCTATCACTATCGGAACGATGGACGGTGCAAACGTGGAGATGGTAGAGGAAGTCGGCGAGGAGAACATCGTGATCTTCGGTATGAGTGCGGATGAAGTCATCGCTCATGAGAAGGCAAGAGATTACGATCCGATGCAGATCTTCAACAATGACCCGGAGATCCGTCAGGTGCTCATGCAGCTCATCAACGGTTTCTATTCAAAGAACGATACGGAGCTGTTCCGCGACCTGTACAACTCTTTGTTGAATACAAAGTGTACGCAGTATGCTGATACCTACTTTACACTGGCAGATTTCAGATCTTACGCAGCTGCACAGGAGAAGATCTCACAGATGTATGCAGATGAGAAGGGCTGGGCAAAGAAGGCAATCTTAAATACTGCCCATGCAGGCAAGTTCTCTTCTGACCGTACGATCCAGGAGTATGTAGACGACATCTGGCATCTGGATAAGATGACGGTAACTGTAGAAGACTAGCAAGGAGATTAAAAAGATGGCAAATCAGAATCCGATCGTGACGATCGAGATGGAAAACGGCGATATCATGAAGGCAGAGTTATACCCTGAGATCGCGCCGAATACAGTAAACAACTTTATCAGTCTGATCAGCAAGGGTTATTATGACGGTGTGATCTTTCACCGCGTGATTCCCGGATTTATGATCCAGGGCGGCGATCCGGACGGTACCGGAATGGGCGGTCCCGGATATTCCATCAAGGGTGAGTTTTCACATAATGGATTTAAAAATGACTTAAAGCATACACCGGGTGTGCTTTCTATGGCGAGAACGATGATTCCTGACTCCGCAGGAAGCCAGTTCTTCATCATGCATGAGACAAGCCCGCACTTAGATGGTGAGTATGCTGCTTTCGGTAAGGTCATCGAGGGATTTGAGGTCGTAGACAAGATCGCACGGGTAAGAACCGATTATTCTGACCGTCCCATGGAGACCCAGAAGATGGTCAAGGTGACTGTGGAGACCTTTGGCGTTGATTACCCGGAACCGGAGAAATGCTAGGCTGGGAATCGGAGCTGTTCCAATCTGTAAAAAGTATTGAATATGTCTGCTATCGCGCCAGCGAAGCAACAGATGAAGAGTTACAACGCCTGCTTCGGGAGCTTCCCGGAGCGGGCGTTACGCTTATAGAGCTGGATGCGGGTCAAACTTCGCCGGAACCGGAAACGACGCTGCTTTTAGCGGGCTCTGCGCGGACTTTGGCGTGCGCGCAGGGAACACCGATGGCGACAATTGGGTATGGGAAGTTGGTTGCAGTGGGTGAAGAAGCTCACATTGCCAACGTGGAAGGTGTGGATAACAGAATCTGTGAGGAAGAAACGCGTGGAAAAGTATCCGGTAAAGTGACAGATCTTCAGCCTGATATCCTTGTGGAGGGCTTCGACGAGGTCGATGTGCAGTTTTTAGACCGGATCATGAAGCGCGCACAGGGCTTGCCGTGGATCACGGTGGTGACACCGCGCTGTTATCTGAGGGAGATCACTTTGGATGACATGGATGACCTGTTTGCACTCTATGAGCAGCCGGGTATTACGGATTATACCGAGCCTCTCTATGAGAGACCGGAGGAGGAACAGTATACAAGAGATTATATTGATCACATGTACCGTTTTTACGGTTATGGCATGTGGCTCGTGTGCGACCGGATGAACGGAGCGCTCATTGGACGGGCTGGATTTTCCCATCAGGATCTGGGGGATGAGATCGTGCTGGAGATGGGCTATATCATCGGTGTGCCTTACCAGAGGCAGGGTTATGCCACGGAGGTGTGTCAAAAGCTGATCCAGTTTGCCAGAGAGAATCTGTCGGATTTCGGGACGCTCAACTGCTTTGTGGAGCCGGGAAATACCGCCAGCCACGGATTGATGAAAAAACTGCAGTTTGAGCAGATGGGGACGGTCGTGATCAGTGGCAAAATGATGATGCGGTATGTGTTGGAATTGTGCTGATCCGGGAATTTTGTAACGGTTCAGATTTTATCTCGATGTGGCTTTCAGCAAAAGAAATCTACACACATCTATTGGTTCGTGCAAGCACGATTCACGGGTGTTGTGCCGATTGCCCAGTCTTTTAAATAGTTGCACATTTTTGGAATAATGTGGACGACCTACACATAGATTGTACAAATAGGACAAAGTGAGATCATTGAGGGATCGTAACGGTGAAAATGCCGGGCAGATACGAGGGATCAATGATAGCTTTCAACTGTTTTTGATGATTACAAAATATGAGTGGGGAGGATCTTTGGATGGAACGACAGGCAAGAAAAGAATCAATGCTCATACCGGTGATGGTAATTTTGGTGACGATGTATGTGATTTCCGGAATTTTGCTTTTGCTGCTGGCATTTCTCATGTACCGGATGGATCTGGCAGAGCCGGTGGTAAACGGTGCGATCATTGCAATCTATATCATTGCGGGATTTTTCGGCGGTTTTCTCATGGGAAAAAGGGCAGGTGTGAAAAAATATCTGTGGGGACTGCTCATGGGAGCACTCTATTATGGCGTGCTGCTTCTGGTGGGGGTGGTCTTACACCAGGGGCTGAATGGCGAGCCGGTGCACCTCCTGTCAACGATGGTGCTGTGCCTGCTGTCTGCAACGGCGGGCGGGATGATCAGTTGAGAATATGTTTTCATTTCCGCCGCGTATCAGACCACCCGCTAAGCGGGTGGTCTTGGCTTTATGATATGCCTGCTGCAATGTATTCTGCATAAAATGCATCCAGCGGCAGCGGTCTTGAAAAATAATATCCCTGAATCGTACTCACACCGCATTTTTTGATCAGCTCGTATTGTTCCACGCTCTCGACACCTTCTGCGCAGACTCTGGAGTCGTATATTTCTGCCATATCATTGATGACTCGGATCAGTTGGGCATCTTCTTCATTTTGGGTGATGTTGTCCACAAATACTTTATCGACCTTTACGATTTCGCACTTGAGGCGGCTCAAAATATCCATGGATGAATATCCGGTTCCAAAATCGTCCATTGCGAAACAGATACCAAGTGCACGCAATTCTGACACGATGGCCGTGAGTCTCCTCATATCGATCAGACGACACCTCTCTGTAATTTCAAGACATAGATTTCTGGCCGGATAACCGGTTGTTTCCAGCGTCCGTTTGACCATTGCGACAAAAGAGTCCTGACGGAGCTGCTCATACGATACATTGACATTTAATTCAAAATCAGGATGTGTTTGGAGAAATGGCTTTGTGTCAGTCATCGCTTTTTGCAGGATCCACTCCCCAAGCTGAACAAATGCCGGGTCGTTTTCTATAATAGGAATGAACTGACCCGGAGGAACCAGGCCGTATTCCGGGCTTTCCCACCGAAGCAGCGCTTCTGCACCCTGAAGCGCGCCGTCCTGTGCCTTCACGATCGGCTGATAGTAGAGCCGGAAGCCGCTGCAACCGTTTTCGATGCTCTTGCGAATGGAATTGATGAGTGTCAGAAGGCTTGTCCGGCTCTCGTCAATTTCATCTTTGAAAATGTGGAATGCGCCATTTCCGCGGTCCTTCGAAAGATTGTAGGCGTACTCCAGACAGGAAAACATTGTCTGGGAATTGATCTGAAACATTTTTACTTCCAATGCACTGCCGTAAACCTGAAGGTTTGGATGGTACCCATCGACTTCCAGCTTTTCAGACAGTTCGATCCGCAGGAATTCGTAGCGCTGCTCCAATTCTTCCAGGGAGAGGGTGGATGTGAGCAAAACGAATTTGACGCCGCTGACACGGTAGAGCACACCCTCATTTCTGAATTGTTCTTTCAGGCGCTGAACCAGCTTATGTATCACGATATTTCCAAAATCATAGCCCCACATTTCATTGATCATGGAAAAATGACCAACCCCGATCATCATGATGTTCGCTTTCTGCTGCTTGCTGTAAAGCACGTTCAGATGCTCAAATAATCCGAACTGATTTTGCAATCCTGTCAGGGAATCCATGCTGTTTACTAACCCGTGATTGTGGATACTGCCGACAAAATAGTCGGGAGTGCCGTTTTCATCCCAAAGGACAGTTCCGCGGCACGTACAGACCACATATCTTCCCATACGGTCGCGCGCGCGGTACTGCATGTCATGACCCTTGTCCCGGCCGGAAAAGAGATCTGCGATGCTGTTGTGATAGCTGGCCTGATCATCCGGGTGAACGTGCTGCTCCCAGATATCGCCGGCATGGTACATATATTCTCCGGGGAGACCAAAGTATTGGATAGCCTCCGCAGACCATTTGGAGTAATCATATTTCATGTCGCATAAATAGACATAAGAGCCCTCGGAAACAGTTTCGAAGGCACGGTATAATTCATCCAATGTGTTTTGGCGTTTTGAATCAATGATTTTTTGCATACACCATCATTCCAATCCTGATTTTTCTAAACTTTATTATATTGTACCATGATTTTTGATAAAAACAATCAAAATTTTATAATAATTGCATAAAAATAAACCCGACTGAGAGCGTGCAAGAAATGGTATTAACGATATGACTGAAAATGATCATAAGAATCGTGCAGGGTAAAAAAGCTCTGTATTGTTTTTATATATTTTGGCGGATAATTGTGGTAAAATCTAAGTGATGTTAAATTTTTTGAGAAAAAGGTATGGAAGAGCTCTGCTCCGTGATTACGAGTTTTAGAGAGGAGAAATGCAGACATGAGAGATATGATTCTTGAATTGCAGGATATGAGAAGTCTGGATTGGGCTGTGCGTAAAATGTCTCCTGGTACTCCGGGATGTTTTCTGAAGGCATACGATGAAGTGAATGGGAAAAGATTATATTATAAGCTTTCGAATTATGATTCGTATCGGGGGGTGTTTGGACACGAGTGTGTGAATGAATTAATCGTTAGTCGTTTGATGGATGTGCTAGGAATTCCTCATGTGTCATACAGACTCATACATGCTTTGATTATGATTGACGGAAAGGAACAGGAAACCTGGATTTCTGTTTCAGATAATTTCCGGAAGGAGAACGAAGAAAAGCTGGCATATGATTTATTTTATGATTTGCAGAAAGAAAATGACGAATCACCATTAGAATTTGCTGTGAGGAATGGATGGGAATTATATGTTTACCAGATGTTCTGCGTTGATTATCTGGTCGCAAATAGAGATCGGCATGGAAGCAATCTGGAGATTTTGCGCAATGAAAAAGATGACAGTGTAAGGATTGCGCCGTTGTTTGATCAAGGAGTATCACTTTTGTTCTCAACATATGGGGATGAGCAACAAATAGAAAAAGTGGATGTAATGCAAGACTTTCCTGTGAATAATTATATAGGCGCAAGGTCATTAGAGTATAATCTATCGTTAATCCCGAAAGGCTTTGATCTTGAAATCAATATACTGAAACAGATGGATAAGGAGTACATTTTTTGTGATATTGATAAGATTTTATCACAGAAGCATATTGATAAACTATGGGAAATGATTTGGAAAAGGTGGTGTCATTTTGAAGAAGTACGCAATAAAAAGAAATAACAGAAATAAAACGGTCGCGATCCTGAATTATGATGAAAGAAAGAAAGAGTATACGATAGATATTCCACAAAATGTTACAGTGAAAGAATCTCCTTTTATGATGTCTCTTTTTTTAAAAAAAGGAATTCGGCATATGAACCCTGATTGGAGTATGAAATGGGTTCAGAGCAGAATCATTCCAAGCAGCAGGCAAAATATTGGAGAAATTCTTCGTGTAAATGGGATGCAATCCTATGATGAGCACGCGTTGTTATTGAAAAATGAAGGAAGAAGCTGCCAGGATGAATTTTATTTAGAGCAGATTTCGAAATAACTGAGATTAAGAGAATGTTTCTTGACATTCTGTGTGGCTGCGCGTATACTCTCGTCTTTGACACTTTGAGAATTAAAAAAGCGCCACAAACCTTGATAAATACTGGGTTTGTGGCACTTTTGACTAGATATATGAAATATAGTAATGTTTTATCTTCTTTTACTTTTTTTCTGAATTCCTTTCATTTTAC
>JALFNQ010000103.1 GCA_022773965.1 Lachnospiraceae bacterium | reverse complement strand
TTTCCTTTATTGTTAACAAAGCTTTTTGCGATATAAAAAGATTCAGAATTTTTCGATTTAGATGTAGTTACTTTCATAGTGAAAACCTCCTGAATATAGTATATCACACTTTTGATAAAATGCTATATAATACTATAAAATGAAACAAATAAATTGACATAAAAAAATCAGGCTTTATAAGGCCTGTAAGGTTTTTTTGAACTATGAAACTGTCAAACTTCCGCGAACTCAAATCAACACATAGTCGAAAAAAATGATAACTATTCGTAAATTGCACTTCTTCTTTCCATTACCTATAATTATTATAAGGCGAAGGCATAATTACAACGACTACCTAATGACTAAGGAGGTGCGACTCATGACAGAAACAATTTATCGCTGTCCACTGCAATGTCAGTGGAAAAAGAATTGTTTTGTTTGTAAAGTTCAAGGAACAATTCGCGAAGACATCGTAATCTTACACAAGTGCGTTATATCGAAACAAGATATTCCTGTACATTTACATCCTTCAAAAAACGTATAGCAGCTTGTAAAAACAGCCACCTGAATGTGCTGATATTACAGTGCTCCCAAACAAGTTGGAGCCTTGTATTTATCAACACTCAGGTGGCTTTTATTATGCCTGAACTTTAATTGCATAGTAGCTGCTGCAGCGCATTCCGATTACTATGCAATCAAACTTCATAACTAACTCAGGACAGACCAATCGGAGGCTTGTTCTAAACCGCATGGAGAAATCCGTGAACGGCTTTGGACAAGTCTGCCCTTTTGGTCTGTTTTTCTATGATTCTCCATGCTCCAAACAAAAAGGAGGATCATCATATGATCAAAGGAAACAACAACTCAAATAACTCTCGCAAATCTATTGCAACCGCTCTTCGCTGCAATCCCACTCTGATTCCGATAGAATTTACGGATCACGCAAAGTCCACTGCATTGCGATATCAAAAGTTCTTCTCTCTGACCGGACTATACGTGATGGATTATGATATCGTATACGCGCGTGCCTGCAACCTTGTGAATGACCACCTCAAGTCAACTCCTGACTTTGAACCCAGTACTTTCTCAAAATATATCAACGCTGACACCCTGTTCTACAGTCAGACAGATATTCAGACTCTGACACAGCTTTATAAAACATATCCGGAGGAAGCCTTCCCATATGTAATCTGCTTCTTTTCCAGAAAGCTGAACAGCTTCAAACGCTGCAAAATAGCCTATATCAAGAATCTGGAACCCGAAGAAGTCGACGAAGTGATGATGATCGCACTCTACAAGACCTTAGAACGTTACAACCCCAGTCATCCATTTTCCTTCTCCTACCTCGACCTTGAATTATTTGCTGCTATCACACAACTCGGGGGAGAGATGCACACGTTCGGCATGCCTAGAAACGACTATACCAATTACATGAAGTTCTCCTATTTTATCGAGCGCTATTCCCTTACTTCATCAAATCTGGAATGTTTTCTGGAGGAAATCAATCTTACAGAGGACGAACGATCCAAACGAAAACTCACATTCTCAATTGATGAAAAGGATTTAAACTACGGATGCAAGATCACCCGCCGCAAAGCATGGGACTACTATTCCCTATATGCCATTGAACATAACGGAATCGTATCTGCTACATATTATGACGAAACATCGGATTCTTTCATCGACCGGACAACACCATCCATTGAATCAGGTTATGCAAATGCAGAAATGGATCTGTTTTCCGAACAGGCATTCACTGATCGCAAGGAGCAGCGCATTTTCTATCGCTTAATGGAGACTGACGGTGCATCCTTCACAAATGATGAACTGAAAAACGATTATGGATATACACGGTATGCTTTGTCCAAATTGAAAGAACAGATCAAAAAGGAATTCTTCTGATTATACAAAAGGGAATGGCAAAGTAAGCAGCCATTCCCTTCTCTCTTGCAAATATGTCTTTTAAGCCAAAAACTCCATATTACCATGCACTTCAAGCTAGCCTGTCTGATGAAAGCTTCCCTCAAACGATCACATACCCCACATCCTCTCTCTCCACCAGCCTTTCATCTGCCATCGCATTACTGTCTCCCTTGAACTGATATCTGCCATCCTCTGATACCCCAATGAGCCGGTGGATGATGATTTTGTCTCCAAGCATTCCCTCTTCCCTGTATGCGTATACCTGTCCAACTTCCAGCGCACGATCCCTGGGAACTACTTTGCCGATCACAAAACTGTTTTCCCTGATCTCCGGCTCCATGGAACCGCTCATGATGAAAAACACTCGATAGGAGCACACGCTGCTCCATCCTGTCAAAAGCTTACTCCCTGCCATGCTTAGCACCAGGAATATCGCAGCAGCACATATACCATTCCAGAAGATCTTCTCTATCCTACTCATAATCCTTCTCTTCCTTTTCCCAGGAATACTTGCGGACATGATACTCGCTATCCTTTTCCTTCTTTGCACTCAGCACAGCAAACAGTCCTGCGATGTTCGCAACGAGCATTCCGGCCATGATGTACAGCGGCAGATCATTTACGGAATCATCATTGCTCTTTACGGCTGCCGTATAGGTGAGCCCCTTTTCATACGCATCTGAATCGGAAAATACCAATGACAGGCCATCTTCTATCTCATACACACCGCTTTCCGGTATCACATCCGTAATACTGATTTCCGTACCCTTTGTGCTGGCCACTGTAAAGCGTGAATTCCCTAGTCCGCCGGAGGAGAGGATCGTTACTGTCAGATCATGATCTTCCAGCGGATGACCCTTTACGACCACATTTGCCGCACATGTCTTTGACGCGGTCACAGGAAACGTTTCTGGGACAGATACACGGTACTCATCCCCTTCCACAAATTCCGTGGTATCCCGGTCTGTCTGGAAGAACAGCGTCAGCCCTGCATATACCACCTTTGAAGAATCACCCACAACGTCCTGACCGATATAGCTCTCCCCGCCATCCAGGCTGATCTGAAACTGCGCCTCCCCGATCACGCCGGATTTTATGATCTTAACCACCACCTCATAATCACCTGTCGCATGACCCATGCATTCCATCACCCCGGATCCGGTTCCGATATGCTCAACCTCGTAATTCAGCACACCGCTTCCCGACATTGTCACACCGCAAAGCCCTGTGTTAGAAAGCTTTTCTGAAAATATCACTGCTTCCTGCGGCACTCCCAGCGGATATTCCTGCCTGTAGTCCTGAAATTCTGATTCTCCTGTCACTTCCTTACCCTGTCCGTTCAGTCTCATGTCACCAGCCAGTACACCCATCGGGCTTACAGCCATAAACATGGCACAGAGCGTCAATAATTCGAATACCTTTCTTCTCTTCATTGTGCACCTCCATATAAAAAATCGTTGTAAAGCATCCAATCCTGCTCCTAACACAGAAATTGCACCAAAATCATCGCACAGAAAAAGCCGCACCTTATGAATGCAATCTGTTTCATAAGGTGCGGCCTTGTCTTAAAAAATCCTATAATACAGCCGAAAACAGGTGGTATTGTTGACCGCCACATTCCCACTGCTGGAATTCTCATGGCACCACAGTGCCTGTCCACGCTCATCATAACCCACAAAAATCCCTACGTGGTTGGATGCAGATCCGGGTACTGCCATGAGCCCCAGGTCGCCCGGCTGTAATTCTGCAGCTGTTATCTGCTCCAGTCCGTCAGTAATGGTTGCAGTGGAAGCCCCACGTTTTACACCTGTCACTCGCCAGATGATCCACTGGACAAATCCCGAGCAGTCCAGACCTTTCTTATCTCTGCCCTTCTCATCGGGCGTGACCGGTGCATAAAAGCCGTTCGCCGCATAATCCTTTGCACTAGCTTTTCCACCCCAGTAGTATGGAATCTTACCCACAAAGCTCATGGCATCCGAACATAATGCCTTTCTCACAGCATCCAGATCCCCATATGCCTCTATCATTGCAGCGATCTCTTCCGGTGTCATTCCACTTCCGGAAACAGATCCGGTTCCTCCACTCGGATCTACGCCATACATGTCATACCAGTCCGTGTTTACAAGGCAACGCGCCCACTCCTTATTCTCCTCTGTCCAGCCGGAAAAGGCTGAAAGATACGTCTGGTAGCTTTTTCCGGCAGACGCAGGCAAATCGCCGTTTGTAAACATGTCCTCCATCATCCGGACCGTCACATACATCTCCACATCCTTATGTCCATAGCAGACTGTTTCAGTATCTCCCTCCTCACTGTCCTCACTGGGGAGCAGTGAAGCAGTCCCGCAGCCACCGCCACAGGTATATATATCTGATTCCTGATAGGTAACCGCCGGATTCATGAGTTCCCACAAATCCACGATCAGGTCATCCCTGGCCCTGGTATCCGTGTCAAAATCCCCGTCCATGATGACATATGCCATCGCAATGCAGTCCTTGATGTTATTCATGCCGCTTAGGATGACATTTCCGTTTCCGTCCACATACACGATCTTACTTCCATCCACATAATTGCCATTTCCGTCAGGATGTCCGTACTTTGAAATGGTATGGCCGCCTAATACATTTGGATCTTTTGGCGTACCCTGCGCAATCTCTTCTGCTTCTGACTTTTTTGCAGTTACTTTCATCTGCAAAGCAGTATTCATTCCGGCAATAAAGTTGTCATCCTCTGTCAGAATGGCCGACATCGCCACACCCGACACAGTCTGGCAGATGGATAGCATGGCGTTTACTAATACTGCGATGACAAGAAATACGGCTACCACGATTCCTGTAGCTGCCATGAGCCAGAGGCCTGCTTTTTCAACAATACTTCTCACCCTGCTGGCAGCCTTTCCCACCAAACGAAGCGGAGAAAGTGTGACGTCCACCCCCTGCCTCACGTGTCTGCCTGCGGCATGTGCCGCCGCTTTCGTCTGACCGGCTTTCTTTGCAACACGCTTTGCATGTTCCCTCGCCTTTGCCTGTACCTGCTTATAGGTCTGCACAGTGGAGCTTTGATCCAGTGTTGCCGCTGCATTCTTTTTTACATCCGAAACCCTGCTCTTTGCCGCTTCTTTTTTCCCGGAAACAGCCTGATACGTCCTGCTGCTCTTAACAGCTTCCTTCGTCGATTTCTTTAACCGCTCCGTTTTTGCCCTTCGAAGCCGGTTCATCTTACAGAGCAAAAAAGAAGCCCCCGTATATTTTCCGGCAAAAGAAGCGCTCACAATTCCGGCTTTCAAGCCGAACTTCCCAACTGCATATGCACCATGGGCAACCTGTGCAGCCGTCGAAATCTGCCTGATTCCCTCTCCTGCTGTCCCTTCCACGCCCTCCGCCTGAAACCGCATCCACTCCACGCGCTTTTGGATGTTCAGCAGCTTGCCTATACGTATCCTTGACTCACGGTACTTCATCTGTCTTTCTGCCAGGCGTATCGCGGCAGCATCCGCAGCAGTAAAGCCATTTCTGTCCCCGGTATCCAGCAGCTTCCTAAGCTTTTGTTCACTCATATACGCGGGGTTTACTTTTTTCAACACATCATTCCTGCTCATCTGAAAGTAAATCTTCAATAACTCATTCGTCTGCTCCTTCTGCAGATCAAAAAAGTCCTTCGATCTCAGATGTGACCGGAGCGGGGCCTCCAGCTTGTCGACAACGTCCTGTTTCCTTTCCAGCTCATCCCTCACCAATAAAAGATCATAAACCGTATCCCTGAATTTCCCAATCTGGTGCTTCTGAAACGCAGATAAACCCTCGGCAGCTTCCAGCCTCTCCTCCAGATTCTTTTTGTCTGCCAGATCCGCCATTGACAGCTTTCCTTCCCTGACAAGGTCATGCACCTGTCCGCATGTGATCGTGATCTGGTTTAGTTCTGCCCGGATCCCCTTTGCCTGCTCCTTTGCACTAAGAATTGCAGCCGCATCCAATGCCGGCATCACGTACTTTTTCGTTTCCTGCACTCCGGCAGAATACTGCTCGTCCGAACCATCCACCTTCTGCACGGCTGTCTGAACCAGCGCATCACCCACGCTACTGACAGGCTGCACCAGATCGATTCCCTGCTGAAACCTTCGAGGCTTCTGCCCCTGATCCTGCTCCGCAGTCCCAGACTGCCTGTGTTCAATGCTCTGCTGCTTTGCAGCATCCATCCTGCTATTTGTCTTCCCACTCACACCAATACCTCCTTCCAAAACAGCGGTAAGAATTGCTTCCTACCGCCGTTGCTTTAATAAAATAACTGATAAAATTCATTGTCCCTGCTCTCAAAATGGTCATTGAATGCAATGTTCGCAGAGGGCGTGATCAGAATCCCCTCTCCCGGCCCCCGCTCCACAAAGTACGGTACAAG
>JALFNQ010000049.1 GCA_022773965.1 Lachnospiraceae bacterium | reverse complement strand
ACAGTTCATGAGTGATGGATACGCCATGACAGGTAAGGATATCGACTTGTATCTTACCCTCATAAAGCTGTATGAACAGCAACAGTATATGTATGATAACAGAGTCCATTCTGTGGAGCATCGCATCGTGAGTATTTCTCAGCCATGGCTTCGTCCGATTGTCAGAGGAAAAGTCAAAGCGCCTGTTGAATTTGGTGCAAAATTTGATCTCAGCCTTGACAGCGAAGGCTATGGGCGTATCGAAAAAATATCTTTCGAGGCATATAATGAGAGCACCTGTCTGATTGAAGCGGTAGAACGCTTCAAAGAACGCACCGGATATTACCCGGAACGTGTCTTGGCAGACCAGATATATCGGACCAGGGAAAACAGGAGCTATTGCAGCGAGCATGGGATCCGGTTATCAGGTCCAAAGCTGGGCAGACCAAGTGCTACAGCAAAAGTTGATAAAAAACAAGAGTATCAGGATAATACTGACAGAATCGAAGTGGAGCGCACTTTCAGCCTGAGTAAACGCTGCTATGGTATGAGCTGCATTACCACAAAACTGGAAGAAACTCAGTTGACTTCTATCGCATTATCTGTATTCGTGACGAATCTGTTTAAGATTCAGAGGCGAATACTTTGTACTATTTTGCATCTGTTCCAACTCTGGTATGGCTGGAGCAGATGTGAGCGTTGGAAACTGCAAATATCTGCTTAATCAGCAGACACTAAATAGGAAAGAGGAGGATTCATATGAGCAAACGCAAGGCGGTGATCCTGGCAGCAGGAAAGGGAACGCGTATGAAATCAGACCTTCCGAAGGTCGTACATAAAATAGAAGGAAAATGTCTCGTTGACTATGTGATCGAGGCTGCCCGGGGTGCAGATGTATCAGAGATTTGTCTGGTGGTGGGCTATAAGCATGAAGTTGTTGAACGCGAGATTGAGAACCGTGATGTGGAATTTACTTTACAGCCGGAGCAGCTGGGCACCGGGCATGCAGTGAAATGCGCACGGGAATTTTTGGGCGATGAGGGTCAGACACTGATCCTGTTTGGTGATACGCCGCTCATCACGGCACAAACACTGCGCAGACTTTGTGAGTATCATGAGGAGCAGCAAAACACAGTGACCGTGCTTTCTGCAAAGGTGGAGGATCCGACAGGATATGGTCGCATCATCCGTGATAAACAGGGTCGTTTTGTGAAGAGTGTGGAGCACAAGGATGCCAATGAGACAGAGCTTTTGTCCCACGAGATCAATTCCGGAATGTATATTTTTGACACAGCTGAGTTAAAGGCGGCATTGGATCTCATTCGACCAAACAATGCACAGGGAGAATATTATCTGCCGGATACGCTCACTATTATAAAAGAAAAAGGATTGAAGGTGGACGCTTATGCACTGGAGGATGCCACAGATATTACAGGGGTTAATGACCAAAATCAGCTCGCAGAAGCGGCAAAAATCATCAGAGGAAGAAGGTAATCCCATGTTTGTGATCGCCGGACTTGGTAACCCGGATAAAAAGTATGAAAAGACGCGCCATAACGTTGGCTTTGATGTCATAGATGCAATGGCACAAAAATATAATATAGAATTAACAGAGAAGAAGCACAGGGCGATCTGCGGCAGCGGATATATTGCAGGACAGAAGGTACTGCTGGTGAAGCCCCAGACTTACATGAATCTGAGCGGTGAGAGTATACAGGCGGTATTGAATTTTTACAAGCTGGATGCGGACAGTGGGCTGCTGGTCATCTATGATGACATCAGTCTTGCACCGGGACGCATCCGTGTGCGTGCAAAGGGAAGTGCCGGTGGACATAACGGGATCAAAAATATTATTGCGATGACCGGCACGCAGGGCTTTGCCCGCATTAAGATCGGTGTTGGAGAAAAACCCGAGGGCTGGGATCTGGCAGATTACGTGTTGGGACGTTTTTCTAAAGCGGAGCGCGCGCTGGTGGAGGATGCATTTACAGATGCGATCGAGGCTACAGAACTGATCCTGATGGATGATCTGTCCGGCGCAATGAACAAATTTAATGGCAAAAAGTGATCAGCGGTCAATCAGACCGGATCGGAACAGGAAGAATGATGCAGGCATTTTTGCAGCCACTGAGAGAGTGGAAGGATTATGAGACAATCGAGAGGACGTTGCCTGATCTGAAGGGCACAATAGAAATATCCGGGTGTATGGATGCGCAGAAGGCACATCTGATCTATGGATCGGGTGCGCGTACCTACAGCCGGTTAATTGTCACGTTTCAGGAACAGAAGGCAAAAGAACTGTACGAGGACTATCGCTTTTTTGATGAGGATGTATTGTATTTTCCCGCCAAGGATGTGCTGTTTTATCAGTCTGACCTGCGGGGCAACACGCTTACGAGAGAGAGGCTTGGCGTACTGCAGGCGCTTTTGGAAGCTCAGGGTATGTCTGCAAACGGATCGGACGGGGCAATATCAGACAAGTCGGATGACGGGGAACATGTTTGCGAAGCGCGAAAGCCGGTGACGGTGATCACGACCTTTGATGCCCTCATGAACCGGATGAGTGCCCCAAAGCAGTTCTGTGCCTCCATACGACGGTTTTCGGTGGGAGATACTATCGATGCGGAAAAGTTGAAGGGTGAACTTGTGGCAATGGGCTATGAGAGGGAATATCAGGCCAGTGCTCCGGGGCAGTTTGCAGTGCGTGGAGGTATCATTGATATCTATCCGATGACGGCGGAACAGCCTTATCGTCTGGAGTTGTGGGGCGATGAGATCGACTCCATCCGTGCCTTTGATGCGGAGAGCCAGCGCTCGGTGGAGGATGGCATGGAGGAGAGGATCCTCCTTTATCCTGCCAGCGAGTGGGTGTTGTCTGAAGAACAAATAAAATCAGGATTAAATAAAATAAAGGCGGAAGCGAAGGAACTTGAAAAATCATTTCGCAGCCGCCAGAAGACAGAAGAAGCGGCAAGAATTCGCGACATAGCAGCCAGTTTGGAGGAAGAACTGACGGAACTTGGTGGAGCTGCGAATCTGGATTCATTTCTCAGTTATTTTTCTTCGGAGCAGGTGTCACTGCTGGATTATATCGACCGGAAGAATACCATTTGTTTTCTGGATGAGCCGGCGCGTCTGATGGAGCAGGGGCGCGGCGTGGAACTGGAATTTTCCGAGAGCATGAAGCAACGTCTGGAAAAGGGTTATATTCTGCCGGGACAGGCGGATGCACTGTATGGGGCATCTGAGGTGATGGCATGTCTGCAGCAGTGCCGCTGTATTGCTCTATCCACACTGGAACAGCGTGTGCCGCAGCTTGTCTTGAAGCAGCAGTATCAGATCCAGGCACGAACGGTGAGCGCTTATAACAATAGCTTTGAGCTGTTGATCAAGGATTTGCAGAGATACAAGAAAAATAAATTCAAGATTATACTTTTGTCTGGATCTCGCACCAGAGCGAAACGATTGGCAGAAGATATCATGAATGAGGGCGTGACCTGCTTTTATACGGAGGATGATGCGCGCAGCCTGCAGCCGGGCGAGATCATGGTACGCTACGGCAAAGTGCGGCGCGGTTACGAATATCCGATGCTGGCTTTCGCGGTGATTACGGAAAGCGATATTTTCGGTGCGGAAAAAAAGAAGAAAAAGAAGAAGTACAAGCACTATGAGGGTGAGCATATTCAGAGCTTTGCTGACCTTCATGTCGGTGATTATGTCGTACATGAGAATCATGGCCTTGGTATATATCAGGGTATTGAGAAGATGGAAGTCGGTGGTACGACGAAGGATTACATGAAGATCACCTACGCCAAGGGCTCCAATCTTTATATCCTGGCAACACAGCTGGATCTGATCCAGAAGTATGCCGGCAGCGATGCGAAGAAGCCGAAGCTGAATACCCTCGGCACACAGGAGTGGAGCAGGACAAGAGCCCGTGTGCAGGGTGCTGTGAAGGAAATTGCCAGGGAGCTGGTGGAGCTGTATGCGGCGCGCCAGCAGAAGGAGGGCTATGTATACGGCCCGGATACGGTCTGGCAGCGTGAGTTTGAGGAGATGTTTCCCTTCGAGGAGACGGAGGATCAGGTAAATGCCATCGAAGAGACGAAACGGGACATGGAGAGCACAAAGATCATGGATCGCCTCATCTGCGGAGATGTGGGCTATGGCAAGACGGAGGTGGCGATCCGCGCAGCCTTTAAGGCAGTTCAGGAAGGAAAACAGGTGGTGTATCTCGTCCCTACAACGATCCTTGCGCAGCAGCACTATAATACTTTTGCGCAGCGTATGAAGGATTTTCCGGTGACGGTGGACTTATTGTGCCGTTTTCGCACGGCTGCACAGCAGAAGCATACGATCGAGCAGCTGAAAAAGGGCATGGTGGATATTGTGATCGGAACACACCGTGTACTCTCGAAGGATGTGAGCTTTAAGGATCTTGGTCTGCTCATCATAGATGAGGAGCAGCGTTTTGGCGTGGCACATAAAGAAAAGATCAAGCAGATGAAAAATAATGTAGACGTGCTGACGCTGACGGCAACACCGATCCCGCGAACACTTCACATGAGCCTCATCGGAATCCGTGATATGAGTGTGCTGGAGGAGCCGCCGATAGACAGACTGCCCATCCAGACCTACGTGATGGAATATAATGAAGAGCTGGTGCGGGAGGCCATTGCAAGAGAACTGGCCCGCGGAGGTCAGGTATACTATGTGTTTAACCGGGTCAATCAGATTTCTGATGTGGCGGCAAAGATCGCCGGGTTAGTGCCGGAGGCAAATGTGGCGTTTGCACACGGTCAGATGAAGGAGCTGGAGCTGGAACGCATCATGTACCAGTTTATCAATGGAGAGATTGATGTTCTGGTATCTACGACAATTATTGAAACAGGACTTGATATTTCAAATGTCAATACGATGATCATCCAGGATGCGGATAATATGGGTCTGTCCCAGCTTTATCAGCTGCGGGGACGCGTGGGTAGAAGCAACCGTACCGCCTATGCGTTCTTTATGTATAAGCGGGATAAGATGTTGAAGGAAGTGGCAGAGAAGCGTCTGGCAGCGATTCGGGAGTTTACGGATCTCGGCAGTGGCTTCAAGATCGCGATGCGTGATCTTGAGATCCGTGGGGCAGGTAATCTCCTTGGTGCGCAGCAGCATGGACACATGGAGGCTGTGGGCTACGACCTCTACTGTAAGATGCTCAACGAAGCCGTGAAGGAGGAAAAGGGAGAGCTGACTCAGGCACAGTTTGAGACGACGCTTGATATAGAGATTGACGCGTTTATTCCGCCATCCTATATTCCGAATGAATATCAGAAACTGGACATTTACAAAAGGATTGCCTGCATAGAAACGAATGCAGAGGGTGACGAGATGCTGGATGAGCTGATCGACCGTTTTGGGGAGCCACCCCGTTCGGTGCAAAATTTGCTCTCAATTGCCAGACAGAAGGCGCGCGCGCATCAGGCATATGTGACGGAGATCACCCAGAAAGGGGAAAACCTGCGCTTTGTCCTTTACGGGCAGGCACCCGTGGAACCGATGCAGATCCCACTTTTCGTAGAAAAATTTGCGGGTGCCGTGATCTTTGTGCCGGATAAAGAGGCACCGTCATTTTTGTACAATATGAATTACAACAGCAAGCAGAAGGTGAAAAGTCCGCTGGAGGCTGTGAGCCGGTTTCTAGAGGAGATGACCGCCCTTTATCCGAATCTGTATCTTTAATATGTGAAGAAAGTCTGAACAGTAGCCACAAAAACTTGCGTTTGTGCGGTTCTGGACTTATAATCATACAGAGTAAATTCCAAAAAACACGGTGTGAGGAGTTTTTACGCATCGCTGTTGTGAGGGAGCGCCGATAAGGACGCGAAAAACAGATGAAAGCTTAGGAGGAATACAACATGAAATTGAAACGATTTTCAGCACTTGCTTTGGCAGGCGTGATCACGGCAGGTATTGCGCTGACCGGATGTGGTTCCATAGATCCGGAGAAGACGGTGGCGACTGTGAACAGCATACCGATCAGTCTGGGACTTGCAAATTTTGCAGCCCAGTATACGGCGGTTGATTACGATACTTATTATATGTCCTATTTTGGGCAGGATATGTGGAGCACGGATCCCAGCGGAAGCGGAGAGACGATGACAGATTCCGTTAAGAAGAATACGTTAGAGTCATTAGAGGAGTATTATCTGCTGGAGCAGCACATGGCAGACTACGATGTGTCACTCACAGATGAGGAGCTTCAGAAGGCGGATGAGGTGGCTGCACAGTTTATTGCAGACAATACGGATGAGGTGCTCACAGCGATGAGTGCCACAAAAGAGGATGTGAAAGAGTTTCTCCGCCTGAATCTGCTCCAGAAAAAAATGCGTGATGCGATCATCGCGGATGTGGATACCAATGTTCCTGATGAGGACTGTGCACAGAAGACCTTTAGCTATGTGCGTGTCAGCAAGACAGCTCCCGGCACTTCGGAGGATACAGAAGATATGACGGATGAGCAGAAAGCGGCGGCTGCAAAGGAAAAAGCACAGAAAGTCCTGGATGAGGCGCTGGCAGGCAGCACAGAAGATCCGCTGCAGACGGCAGCTGATGATAATGATGCGAATAAATCTACCTGTGCGTATGGCACGGCTGATCTGAACGAGGATGATAATTCTACCTATCTGGAGCTGGAAGTGTTGCAGGAAGCAGAAAAGCTGGGTGAGGGAGAGTTTGCAAAGACTCTGATCGAAACAGATCAATATTATTATGTGATCCGGATGGACAGCCTGTTTGACCAGGATGCGACAGACCGCAAGCGTGCGTCCATCATTTCTGACCGGGAGGACGAGCTGTATGACAGCACGGTAGACGGCTACAAGGAGGCGGCAGACTGGTCTGTTGACGAGAAGGTCTGGGCGGCTGTAAACTTTAACACCATCTATACCAAGGCGAAGGCTCAGACCGATGCAACAGAACAGGCAGATGAGTCTGCCACAGAGGATACTTCTTCGGAAACAGATGGAAATGAAGAAACAGATGCAAATGCCGGGGAAAATGCGGATATAAATGCATCTGCCGAGGAATAATAAAATTGGAAGTAACGGAAGCGTTATAGAATCAAACAAATAACTATGAGTCAGGGGCCGGTGGCACCTGACTCTTTTCGGAGAAACGGTTATGAGAAAACTATGGGTTTTTTTAAAGGACTATAAAAAAGAATCGATCATTGCACCTCTTTTTAAAATGTTGGAGGCGCTGTTTGATCTGATGGTGCCACTGGTGGTGGCATCTATTATTAACAAGGGAATTAAATATGGTGACAAGCACTATATTTATCAGATGTGCGGAGTGCTCATTTTGCTGGCGGTAGTAGGGCTTACCTGTGCGTTGTGCGCACAGTATTTTGCGGCAAAGGCGGCTGTTGGGTTTGCGGCGAAGCTGCGGCATGCGCTGTTTACACATATACAGTCCTTCTCTTTTACAGAGCTTGATACCCAGGGAACATCCGCACTGATGAACCGGATGACAAGCGATGTCAATCAGCTTCAGAACGGTGCAAATATGGCTCTGCGGCTGCTTTTGCGTTCCCCGTTCATTGTATTTGGAGCGATGATCATGGCCTTCACAGTCAATGTGCAGGCGGCTTTTACGTTTGTTGTTGTCATTCCGGTTCTGTTTGTCATTGTTTTCGGTATTATCTTCCTGACCTTGCCCCTCTATCGAAAGGTGCAGGAGCGGCTGGACCAGGTGCTGCGCCGCACGCGGGAAAACTTAAGCGGTGTGCGCGTGATCCGGGCATTTCACCGGGAAAATGAAGAAATCAAAAGCTTTCGCGCAGACAATGAAGAACTCAAAAAGAAGCAATTGTTTGTCGGAAAGATTTCCGCGCTGATGAATCCGCTGACCTATGTTGTCATTAACCTTGGCGTGATCGCGCTGTTGGCAAATGGAGGCGTGAAGGTGTCTGCCGGTGTGATGGAGCAGGGCGATGTCGTAGCGCTTCTGGACTATATGTCACAGATTCTGGTGGAATTAGTGAAGCTTGCCAATACGATCGTTCTTCTGACACGAGCGCTGGCCAGCGGAAAACGTGTGGCAGGGGTGCTGGAGGTAGAGAGCTCCATGGAATTTACGGATGCCCCCCGGTCATTGCCGTCGGTGGGTGAAGGGGAGGAAATCATCGGTTTCTCCCATGTGGATCTCACGTATGCAGGTGCGGGAGACAAGTCATTGGAAGATGTCACATTCTCCATCAAAAAAGGACAGACGGTGGGTATTATTGGCGGAACAGGCTCGGGCAAGACCTCGCTGGTACACCTGATTCCTCGATTTTATGATGCCACTGGCGGCGAGGTGCGTATCGCCGGCAGAGATATCAAAACTTACAGCAGGCAGCAGCTGCGTGATATGGTTGGTATTGTGATGCAAAAGGCGGTTCTGTTCCGGGGAACGATACGTGCAAATCTGCTCTGGGGAAAAAAGGATGCTACAGAGGAAGAACTGTGGAAGGCACTTGCGATCGCACAGGCAAAGGAGATCGTGGAGGGCAAGGAAGACGGTTTGGAAGAAGAGATTGAGCAGGGTGGACGGAACCTGTCCGGCGGACAGCGCCAGCGGCTGGCTATTGCCCGCACGCTGGTAGGACAGCATCCGATCCTGATCCTGGATGACAGCTCATCTGCACTGGACTATGCAACAGATGCAAGACTGCGCATGGCGATTGCGGCTCTGGATCCGAAGCCGACGGTTCTCATTGTCTCACAGCGGGCAGCATCCATCTTATATGCAGATTTAATAATCGTGATGGATGATGGAAAAGTGGTTGGCCAGGGCACGCATGAACAGTTGCTGGAAACATGTGCCGTGTATCGGGAAATCTATGATTCCCAGTTTGATAGCAGCAGAACAGCAAAAGGAGGGGTGTAGCTCATGGAAAAGCAAAAAAATTATAAACGGGAAACCATGAAGAAGGTGCTGCGTTATGTGAGCAGCTACTGGTACTACCTTGCCGCAAGTATTTTGCTGGCATTTGCCATCGTTGTGCTGACGTTATCGGTGCCGTTATTAACCGGAGATGCCATCGACTGTATCACTGGGGTAAACGAGGTGGATTTTGCCGCCCTGACAAAGATACTGCGGTTGATCGCAGCAGTGATCGTTGCCAACAGTATCGCGCAGTGGGCGATGGCACGCTGCAATAATCAGCTTACCTACAGTGTGATGAGAGATATCCGTGATGATGCGGCAAAGAAGCTGCAGCATCTGCCTTTGAAATATCTGGATGGGCATTCCATCGGTGATATCACCAGCCGTATGATCTCTGATGTAGATCAGTTTGCCGATGGTCTGCTGCTTGGCTTTACACAGCTGTTCACCGGCGTGATCACGATTTTTGGAACCTTGCTTTTTATGCTGCGGGAGGATGTAGGCATCGCACTTGTCGTGATCATTGTGACGCCGCTGTCGCTGTTTACGGCAAGCTTTATCGCAAAAAAGACCTATCATATGTTTCAGGAGCAGGCGCGTATTCGCGGTGAGCAGACCGCCTATATGGACGAGATGATCCAGAACCAGAAGGTCGTTCAGTCCTACGGGCATGAGGCGCAGGGGCAGGCGGTATTTGATGAGATCAATGAGCGGCTGGAAAACTGCTCCAGAAAGGCTGTTTTCTTTTCTTCCCTGACAAATCCAACGACGCGGTTTGTGAATAATATCGTGTATGCTGCGGTAGCTGTATTTGGCGCACTCTCAGCGGTTGCAGGCAACCTGACGGTGGGTCAGCTGTCTTGCTTTTTGAATTATGCCAGCCAGTATACGAAGCCCTTTAACGAGATTTCCGGGGTGATCGCGGAGCTTCAGAATGCCATCGCCTGTGCGGCTCGTGTGTTTGAACTGATGGAAGAGACGCCGGAGGTGGCAGAGGATGTGGATGCGGTGCAACTTTCAAATGTAGAAGGATATGTAGATCTGGAGCATGTATCTTTTTCTTATACGGAAGAACAGCATCTGATCGAGGACTTTAACCTTCATGTGAAGCAGGGGCAGCGGATCGCGATCGTTGGCCCTACGGGCTGTGGAAAGACGACGCTGATCAATCTGCTCATGCGTTTTTACGATGTGAAAGAGGGAAAGATCTGCGTGGATGGAACGGATATCCGGCATGTGACCCGTGAGAGCCTGCGGGAAAGCTATGGGATGGTGCTTCAGGAGACCTGGCTGCATTCCGGGACGATCCGGGAGAATATCTGTATGGGAAAACCGGATGCAACAGAGGAGGAAATGATCGCAGCAGCCAAGGCAAGTCACTGCCATAGCTTCATTAAGCGACTGCCAAAGGGGTATGATACGCCCATGGGCGAGGATGGCGGCGGGCTTTCCCAGGGACAAAAGCAGCTGCTTTGCATTGCCCGGGTGATGCTCTGCCTGCCGCCCATGCTGATCCTGGATGAGGCGACCAGCTCGATCGATACGCGTACAGAGTTGAAGATCCAGAATGCCTTTGCCACGATGATGAAGGGCAGGACGAGCTTTATTGTGGCTCATCGTCTGTCCACGATCCAGAGTGCGGATGTGATTCTTGTTATGAAGGATGGTCATATCATTGAGCAGGGAGATCATGAGCAGCTGCTTGCCGCCGGTGGCTTTTATGCAACGCTTTATCATAGCCAGTTTGCGCATTAGACGGGCACGGCTGCGCTGACGATGCATACTATATAATGAGCGAGAGAGTTAACAGTGAAAGAAGCCAGTGCTTTTCTGTTATGTCGATAGCCGGATTGAAAAAATTTGTTGAAAATTGCTATATTTTGTGACGCAAGTTAACATAAATCGGCACGACTTTCCATATTTACAAAGTTAGCGAACATTGCTATAATTGTAGGAAACGTGGGTTCTCGTGCGCATTTCTATTGACAAACAGCCGGGATGCCACTATAATGACGTGGTTTGTTTATGAATTATTATTGCAGAGGTGCAAGATGGAACAATATGTGATCAAGGGTGGGAACCCGTTAGTTGGAGAGGTGGAGATCGGTGGTGCGAAAAATGCCGCACTGGCGATTCTTGCAGCGTCTATTATGGCAGATGAGACTGTTACCATTGATAATCTTCCGGATGTGCGGGACATCAATGTCCTTCTTGGAGCAATCCAGGAAATCGGAGCTATAGTAGACAGAGTCGATGCTCATACGGTAAAGATCAATGGAAGCACGATTTCCGCTATGAGTGTTGATTATGAGTATATAAAGAAGATTCGTGCTTCCTATTATCTGCTGGGGGCACTGCTTGGCAAATATAAAAGAGCAGAGGTGGCATTGCCCGGTGGCTGTGATATCGGAAGCCGGCCAATCGATCTGCATCTGAAAGGTTTTCGTGCATTGGGTGCGAAAGTGGATATTCAGCATGGTCTGATCGCAGCGGAAGCAGAGCATTTGAAGGGCACGCACATTTATCTGGATAAGGTATCTGTCGGTGCCACGATCAATATCATGATGGCAGCCGCAATGGCAGACGGAAAGACGATTATTGAGAATGCTGCCAAGGAGCCGCACGTTGTGGATGTGGCGAATTTCTTAAACAGCATGGGTGCAGCGATCCGTGGAGCAGGAACGGATGTGATCCGGATCGTTGGTGTGGAAAAGCTGCATAAGACGGAGTATTCGATCATCCCGGATCAGATTGAAGCCGGAACCTTTATGTTTGCAGCGGCAGCAACCCGCGGAGATGTGACTGTGAAAAATGTGATCCCCAAGCATCTGGAGGCAACTACAGCGAAGCTGTTAGAGGTTGGATGTGAGGTGGAAGAGTTTGATGATGCGGTGCGTGTGGTATGTGCCAAGCCGATGCATCACACGCAGGTGACGACACTTCCTTATCCCGGATTTCCGACGGATATGCAGCCGCAGATGGCTGTGATCCTTGGCATTGCGCAGGGAACCAGCACCGTGACCGAGAGCATTTTTGAAAACCGTTTTAAATATGTGGATGAGCTGACACGTATGGGTGCCACGATAAAGGTGGAGAGCAATATTGCAATTATTACCGGGGTGGAGCGGTATACAGGAGCCAGAGTCAGCGCACCGGATCTGCGGGCAGGTGCAGCGCTTGTGATTGCAGGCCTGGCAGCTGAGGGTATCACGATCGTGGATGATATTTATTATATTGAGCGCGGTTATGAGCATTTTGAGGAAAAGCTGGCGAGCCTTGGAGCACAGATTGAGAAGGTGAGCTCCGAAAAGGAAATTCAGAAATTCACATTAAAAGTATCATAAATGAGAGAAATATGAGAAAGAACCCGTGTGGCATACCATACGGGTTCTTTTTTAAAACAAATTTATACGATTGACTGTATGTACAGCGGTGAAGTTGCCAGATCAATGCAGGAACCGTCATTTAGCTGTACCAGTGGATCAGACAGAGAGTTCTGGTTGAGCAAAATGATCTTTGCAGCCTGTCCATCGCTTAAAATGACACGATTGTTCTGATAGGTTGTCGCGATGTGGCGAAGGAAAGTCAGCAAAAATTCTGTCTTATATTTGTGGTAGCCATCGCGTTCAAATTCGCGAATAACCTGGAAAGGACAAAGTGGTGCGCGGTATTTGCGGGCGGCGGTCATCGCATCATAGACATCGGCGATGGCAACGACCATAGCAAAATCATCCAGCATGATTTCATCCACCTTCATCGGATAACCGCTGCCGTCACAGCGTTCGTGGTGCTGCAGGGTAGCTTTTTTGATGCGGGAATCGATCTTTAAATCCCGGATCAGCTCATATCCTGCGCGGGGATGCCAGCGGATCTGCTCGAATTCTTCATCGGTCAGCTTGCCCTCTTTGTTCAGGATCTCGGGCGGAATGGTGATCTTTCCGATATCGTGCAGAAGACCTGCGAGAACCAGACTGTCCAGATCAGAGCTGGACCATTTCAGCCACTTGCCGAGAATGCGAGAGATCATCGCTACATTCAGGGAATGTGAGTACACACTGTCATCACTGGAGCGCAGATTGTGCAACATATCGAAATACTGGATCACGGTCTGTCCCGGTGTGATGAGGGATTTGACGCTTGACAGCAGTGTCTCAAAATCCAGAGGCTTTTTCTCAAATACGAAACCCTCTAACTGCTCTTTCAGCACATGGGTGACCATTGTTGAGTGCAGGGAATATTCCTGAAAGGTCTTGCTGCGCTTGACTTTTTGAGAATATGCCACTTCGTTTTTGGGAGTTGTGATTTCGGGCTTGGATTCTGGTTCTGTTTCTTTGGCTTCCGTTGTTGAATGGCCAAGCTTTTCTGCCATGGCAGCTTTTATCGCACTCTGAATTTCCTCCTCTGTCAGTATCGAAGCCTCATCGATGTAAGCAGAATCAATGCTGTAGAACTCTATGCGCGAAATCAATTGTTTCGTTAAAGTTGTGCCGACAGGGATCAGTTCCTGTCCTCTTTTGGTTTTTACGGACGCGGCTGTGACCATGCCCGGCTTTAAGTCAGCTGTTTTGATATTTTCCATAAGTTTATTATGACATGAAAGGAAAATTTGTCAATAAAATACTGAATATCATTTAAGAAAAATCATTGACTTCTATAGCTAAATGGAGTATGTTAATATTAAACCGCATAAAACAATATCCCTTATTCAGAGTGATGGAGATACATAGGATCTGTGAAGTCACGGCAACCCCATTTATGGAAGGTGCCAACCTGAGCGAGAAATCGAACAATAAGAGGATTTGATATCGAAATCAATCCGCTTATTTTTAAGCGGTTTTTTTATTGTATAGGATACTTTGTCTCCTATACGATAAAAGCCTCCGGCAAGATGCGCACGCGCGCGAAGCTGTTATTTGTCGCAAGCGACCGCGCCCAGCGCAGAAATGTGCCGGGGCACATTCTTATTTAGTTACTATATATTGTGTTTTTATGATTCCAAGGAGGAAAACAGATCATGGAAAAATTACTATTTACATCTGAATCAGTGACTGAAGGACATCCTGATAAGGTGTGCGATGCCGTTTCTGACGCGATTTTAGATGCATGTATGGCAGAGGATCCGATGAGCCGTGTGGCATGTGAGACCGCCTGCTGTACCGGTTTTGTGCTTGTGACCGGTGAGATCACTACAAAGGCACATCTGGACATCCCTGCGATCGTTCGCCAGACGGTGAATGAGATCGGTTACAATGATGCGAAGACCGGATTTGACGGTCATACCTGTGCGGTGATGGTGGCTCTTGACCAGCAGTCTGCAGACATTGCCATGGGCGTTGATAAGGCGCTGGAGGCAAAGAAGGGTGATCTGACGGATGACCTTGATACCGGAGCCGGTGATCAGGGAATGATGTTTGGCTATGCCACTAATGAGACAGAGGAGTACATGCCTTATCCCATTTCTTTAGCCCATAAGCTGGCGCTTCAGCTGACTCATGTGCGCAAAGACGGCACCTTAAAGTACCTTCGCCCGGACGGAAAAACACAGGTTTCCGTAGAGTATGACGAGAATGGCAAGCCGAAGCGTTTAGAGGCTGTTGTACTGTCCACGCAGCATGATGAGGATGTGACGCAGGAACAGATTCATGAGGATATCAAAAAATATGTATTCGATCCGGTTCTGCCCGCAGAGCTGGTGGATGATAAGACAAAGTTCTTTATCAATCCCACCGGGCGGTTTGTGATCGGAGGACCGCATGGAGATGCAGGTCTTACCGGACGAAAGATCATTGTGGATACTTACGGCGGTTACGCGCGTCACGGCGGTGGAGCATTTTCTGGAAAGGACTGCACGAAGGTTGACCGTTCTGCGGCATATGCAGCCCGCTATGTGGCAAAGAATCTGGTTGCAGCCGGACTTGCCGACAAATGTGAGATCCAGCTGTCTTACGCGATCGGTGTGGCACAGCCCACATCTATTATGGTCGATACCTTTGGCACCGGAAAACTGGCAGATGACAAGCTGGTTGAGATCGTGCGTGACAACTTTGATCTGCGTCCGGCGGGCATCATTCGTATGCTGGATCTTCGCAGACCGATCTACAAGCAGACTGCAGCTTATGGACATTTCGGAAGAACGGATCTGAATCTGCCCTGGGAGGCGCTGGACAAGGTAGAGGTATTAAAGGCTTATTTATAAATATTTAATAAATGTTTGCGTAAAAACATGGTATAATAGGATTGGCACGGAGTGTCAATCCTATTTTTATGGAGTCATGGGAGGATGAAACAACGAACAAAACTTTTCATTGCCTTTTGCACGATCGTTTTTGTGCCGATCGTGCTGGTCGGAGTGGCGTTTTACAGTTTTCGCCACATACAGATGAAAGAGTTGCAGGAGAATTATGGAATAGAGGCGACAGATTATACGTATCTGCTGAATACGGTTCAGCTGTTGAACCGCTATACAGAGAAAAATTTTGAAACGCTGCTGCAGCTGGCGGATACAAATCCGGAGCAGCTGGAGGACGTAACATATCTGAAAGAAGTAGATACGGCGCTGGCAGATAAAAATTCCTATTTGCTTGTGCGAAAAGGAGATGAAATTTATTTCCTTGGCGGAGATAAGGGGTATACGGTTCCGGCGCATCTGCCTGAGTATGTGGGGGAACGGGATGAGCGTGATCTGGGGGTTTATGTGGACAACGCGGATCATGCACTCATTAAGCAGGTGGATTTCCTCTTTTCGGATGGAACAGAAGGCAGCGCGTTTATTATCAGTAATGTGCGGGAAATGATCCCGGAGATGAAAAAGATGATCATTGACATGGTCGTTTCCGTGGTGCTCATTCTCATTTTTACCGCCAGCATGATGGCGATCTGGATCTATAGCGGCATGATCAATCCCATCCGCAAGCTGCAGATCGCGACGAAGAATATCATGGAGGACAATCTGGACTTTACGATTGAGGCGGAGACAAATGATGAGATCGGTGAGCTTTGCCGGAACTTTGAGGAGATGCGAAAGCGCCTAAAGGACTACTCGGAGGAGCGGATCAACAATGAGAAACAGAACCGGGAGCTGATCAGTAATATTTCCCATGATCTGAAAACACCGCTGACTGCGGTACGCGGCTACGTGGAGGGCATCATCGATGGAGTCGCAGACACGCCGGAAAAGATGGATCATTACATCAAGACGATCTATAATAAGACCAACGAGATGACGCGTCTGGTCAACGAGCTCACACTCTATTCGCAGATCAATACGAACCGCATCCCGTATAATTTTAATAAGATCAATGTGGCTGATTATTTCAGAGACTGTGTGGAAGATCTGTCCATGGAGCTGGAATCAAAAAATGTTTTGCTCCAATATATGAATTATGTGTCGGACGATGTATTGATCATTGCAGACCCGGAGCAGCTGGGGCGTGTGATCAACAATATCATCAGTAATACGCTGAAATATCTGGACAAACCCCAGGGGCTGATCCACATGCGGATCAAGGATGTGGGGGATTTTATACAGGTTGAGATCGAGGATAATGGGCGCGGTATCGCTGCAAAGGATCTGCCGTACATTTTTGATCGTTTTTATCGTGCAGATGCATCCCGCAATTCTGCCACGGGCGGCAGCGGCATTGGCTTGTCGATCGTGAAAAAGATCATCGAGGATCACGGTGGAAAGATATGGGCTACCTCGAAACCCGGGATTGGCACGATCATGTATTTTGTGATCCGAAAATATCAGGTGGCAGAGCCGCCGGTGGAGCATGCACAGTAGGAGGCTTGGAATGAAGAAAATATTGATCATTGAGGATGAGACCTCGATCGCAGAGCTGGAGAAGGATTATCTGGAGCTGAGCAATTTTGAAGTTCAGATCGAGGAAAATGGGCGCGTGGGACTGAAACGGGCACTGGAAGAAGAATTTGATATGTTTATTCTGGATTTAATGTTACCGGATATGGACGGATTTGACATATGCAGAGCGATACGCCAGAAGAAAAATGTGCCGATCCTTATGGTGTCAGCGAAAAAAGATGATATTGATAAGATCCGCGGGTTGGGGCTTGGAGCGGACGATTACATCACAAAACCATTTTCGCCCAGTGAGCTGGTTGCCCGTGTGAAGGCGCATCTGGCACGCTATGAGACGCTGACCTCGACAGAGCCCCGTAAAAATGATGAGATCAAAATACGGGGGATTCGCATTGATAAGGCAGCGCGCCGTGTGTGGGTGAACGATGAAGAGAAAGCGTTTACTTCCAAAGAATTTGATCTGCTGACGTTTCTTGCAGAAAATCCCAATCGGGTCTTTTCAAAAGAGGAATTATTTAGTACAATTTGGGAAATGGAACCGGAAGGAGATATTGCGACGGTCACGGTGCATATCAAAAAGATCCGTGAAAAGATCGAGTATGACACAGCAAAGCCGCAGTATATAGAAACCATATGGGGCGTAGGCTACAGATTCAAGCTGTAGAGCTTGAATCGTGAGAAAACATGGGGCCGGTGAAAGCAAGCATTCCACAGCGCAGCTGTATAGAAATGAATGCTTGCGCTGCATATGCGGAAGGCATATGTCGCACCATTTGGGGAATTGGTTACCGGTTTAAGGTGTAGTTTCAGACAGGAGGGACAGAGGATGAAAACGATACTAGTTGTGGATGATGACAAATTAAATCTGAACAATGCGATGAAAATTTTATCACCGACCTACAAAGTGATTCCTGTACCGTCGGGAAAGATGGCGTTGAACTATCTCACAAAAAATATTCCGGATCTGATCCTTTTGGATGTGTTGATGCCGGAAATGGATGGCTTTGAGGTGATGAGGCAGATCCGTGCCAATACGGACTGGACGGATATTCCTGTCATATTCCTGACTGCGGATGTCAGCCCGGAAACGTGTGAAAAGGGAGGTGCGCTGGGCGCAGCAGGCTTTATGGCAAAACCGCTGGAAGCGGCGCGCATGATCTCCGGCGTGGAGGCATTAATCGGATAGAACTTCCAGAGATATTCCCCGTGAAATGTACATACTACGGATATGAGTGGAAGAAGACAAAACGGGGACATTTTTAAATGGTATCAATGGATCAGACTGATAGGGATTACCCTTGCGGTGTATATGCTGATGGAATATGTGCTGCCGGTGGTATTCCCTTTTTGTATTGGTTTTTTCGTGGCGTTTGCGCTGAATCCGCTGTGCAGGTGGCTACGGCGCAGACTGCATCTCAAACGCGGGGCAGCAGGCTTTGTGGCGCTGTTTGTGGGTATTTGTATTGCTGCAGCAGTGGTGGCAGGGCTTTTGTATCTGCTGGTTCTCGGAGGCAGCTATGCGGGAAAGAGCGGTCTGCCGGAGGTGCTGTTCGTGCAGGGACAGACGATGTGGAATGCATGCTGTGACCGCCTGTATACTGTGACCGGGCAGTGGGTGATGGAGAAGGACGATTATGGTGTGATCATCGATACGCTGCAAAGGAAGGCGTTTCGATTTGATGCAGATTCACTGATGTCCAACTGGAAGCATGTCAGTGTCCGGACGCTTCGCGTGCTGGCATATGCGCTGGTCACGATCGTGAGTGCGCTGCTCATGCTGGGTGAGTTTGATGAGCTGAAAAAGAAAGTGGGGCATATCGCAGACCGCCTGTTTCACGCTGGTTTTGGCTTGACGCTGAGAAGAGTGGGCTGGATGTGGCTCAAAGCGCAGGCGGTCATTACCGGCACCGTCACGGGTATCTGTGTGCTTGGATTATTGGTTGCCAGGGAACGTTACTGGCTGTTTGCGGGCGTGGTCATCGGCATTTGTGATGCTTTGCCCTTTCTGGGGACGGGGATCTGTTTTTTGCCCTGGGCGCTGTGGCGTGTTTTGGGCGGACGATACTGGTCGGCGTTGTGGTTTGTGGTGCTCTATGCAGTCACGAGCCTTGCGAGGCAGGCGCTGGAGCCGAGGCTGATCGGAAAAAAGATCGGGGTGCCGCCGCTAGCGGTGCTGATCAGCATTTATGTGGGTATTCAGGTTTATTCAAAGGGCGGCTTTTTGCTTGGTCCGGTCAGTGCATTTCTGATCTGGCAGCTGTATAGTGAGGATGTCGCGAAGGAGGACAACTATGAGGATGACAAGGCAGCAGATCGAGAGGATGATCCGCTATGAGGATGCGGAGGTGCTTGTTGTGCATAAGCCGCCATTTCTTGCTGTGGAGACCAGGGATGCGAGACAGCAGGATCTGGTGAGTATTTTGATAAATCGCCGCGTGGCTAATGGAGAAGCGGCATTTATAGGCGTTGTACACCGGCTGGATCAGCCGGTGGAAGGCCTGATGGTGTTGGCGAAGACAAAGAGGGCAGCCGCTTCCTTGAGTGCCGGGCTGCGGGAGGGGGATTTCTCCAAGGAGTATCTGGCAGTCGTATGTGGTGTGACCGGGGAATCCGGCACACTGGTACATACGTTAAAAAAGGATGGAACATCCAATACTTCTGCCGTTGTTCCTACCGGAACTGACGGGGGAAAAGAGGCAAGGCTCATGTTTGAACGGCTGGAGGTAACCGGGACAGCCAGCCTGCTTCGCATCCGGCTGGATACAGGCAGGCATCATCAGATCCGTGTGCAGCTGGCTGCGATCGGGCATCCGCTTCTGGGTGATGCCAAGTACGGAAGAAATGCAGATACTTGCCGCGAGACAGATGTGAAAAGAGCAAAAATAGAAGAGGAAAAAGCGGAAGTAAATAGACACGGAGAGAAGATGATGGTAGGAACGACAAAAGATCAGGGCACACGCAGGCAGACAGCAAAACCGCTGGCACTGTGCAGTTGTCGGCTGGTTTTTACACATCCGCGCACGGGGGAAATGATGGAATTTCAGACAACGCCCACAGGAGCCGGTTTTGAGGAATGGAAAGGAGCACTCGGATGATCCGGTGCTCCTTTTGCATGGCATATTGGTCTGCCTATGTGCGCTTATTTTATAATCAAGATTTTATTTTTGCGATTTGAGTTTTGATTTTAATCTTTATATAAATTTTCCATGAACGACAGCTTCGTATCTGTGACCGGGCGAAAGCAAATCTTTAAATCGTGATCAGCTCATACTCGTTTATTCCCAGACCGATCTTTACCGCATGCTCGATGCAGGATCTCCACTCGGTGTCGGGATGTGTCATGTGGAAATGGTCGTGGCCTTCCTCATTTCCGTACTTTTCAAGGTTTTCGCCGAGAATACTTGCCGGAATCGGTGTCTGTTGGTTGCACAGGTCTGCGCATGCCTGATCCAGTGCTACCGGATCGAAGGAAGCCAGCATACCCACATTCGGGATGATCGGGATGTCGTTTTCCGCATGGCAGTCGCAGTTGGGTGATACGTCGCAGATGAGTGAAACGTGGAAGCAGGGGCGGTTCTGGCAGACAGCCAGGGAGTACTCTGCAATCTTGTAGTTTAACATCGTGACAGCATCTTCGGAATCGGTCTCGATCGCGTGCTTGGGACAGGTGGCGATGCAGCGATCGCAGCCCACGCATTTGTTGTGGTCGATTGTGGCCTTGCCATTTTCGATGATGGGTGCATCGTGTGCGCAGATTCGTGCGCAGGCGCCGCAGCCGATGCAGTCCTCCGGGCGTGCCACGCTGGGGCGTCCGTCACAGTGCTGCTCTTTTTTGCCCTCGCAGGAGCCGCAGCCCATACCGATGTTTTTCATCGTGCCGCCAAAGCCGGTGGCCTCATGTCCTTTAAAGTGGGTGAGTGAGATAAAGATATCCGCATCCATGACCGCGCGGCCAATCTTTGCCTCGGTGACATAATCTCCGTTTACCGGAACCTTTACTTCATCCGTGCCTTTTAAGCCGTCTGCGATCAGCACGTGACAGCCGGTCTGCAGCGGCGAAAAGCCGTTGACATAGGCGGTGTCGAGATGATCCAGTGCATTTTTGCGGCTGCCCACATACAGCGTGTTGCAGTCGGTTAAAAACGGCTTGCCACCCAGCTCCTTCACATAATCGGCAACGACCTTGGCGTAGTTGGGGCGCAGGAAAGACAGATTGCCGTACTCTCCAAAGTGAATTTTGATGGCAGCATATTTATCTGAAAAATCAATCTGCTCAAAGCCAGCAGTCTTCATGAGCCGGTGAAGCTTCTGCAGCAGGTTTTCATGCTCGGTTGCCTTGAATGTAGTAAAATAAACAGGTGCTTTTTCCATGATGTATAACCTCCTCAAACAAGTATAAATTAAGGTTAGTTTAACGTATAACAGGAAAAAATTCAATTGATTTTTGGCGCGGTCGCCATACAGATGAGGCTGCTACATGGGTATAAAGGGCTGCATTCCGGTAAAGTTGGGCAGGTATATGAGCAAAATTAGGTTGACAATTTGTGCGGGACAGTTATAAAATAGGCACTAGTTGGACACAATCCTATATTATAAGCGTCGAAGAGGAATAGTACGGAACAAACGCACCTTACAGAGAGGAGATCGCAGGCTGAGAGATCTCAGGTGACGAGTCCCCGAACCTGCCTTGGAGCTTTGTGCGAGCGCCGTCTGGCAGTCGAAGCACAACGTAGCGTCTGCGTTAAAGATGGTTTGAGTGTATATATGTGACAGAGAGTATTGTTTCATATCGGTTAAAGTATTTGTTAAGAAGATCTGTATTTCAGTCCGTGTTTGACAGTGATTCAACGGATGTCCTGCATGAAAACATGATTCTGGCGCATATATGAACAAGGGTGGTACCGCCGAGAAAATCGGTCCCTGAATAGAGGGATTGGTTGCTCCGGCGGTTTTTTGTATTGTTCAGAGGAGATTGTGAGACAACGATTTTGTGAATGGCTCTGAACATAAAATAGGATAAAAAGTGAAGGAGAAGCATCATGGCAAAAGAAAAGAAATTGGTAGAGCAGATCACCTCCATGGAGGAAGATTTTGCGCAGTGGTACACAGATGTCGTAAAAAAAGCAGAATTGATCGATTACTCGTCTGTCAAGGGCTGCATGATCATCAAGCCCGCAGGCTATGCGATCTGGGAAAATATCCAGAAGGAGCTGGATCGCCGTTTTAAGGAGACCGGTGTGGAGAATGTTTACATGCCGATGTTCATTCCCGAGAGTCTGCTGGAGAAGGAAAAGGATCATGTAGAGGGCTTTGCACCGGAAGTGGCATGGGTGACACACGGCGGTCTGCAGCCGCTGCAGGAGCGTCTTTGCGTGCGTCCTACATCTGAGACACTGTTCTGTGATTTTTATAAGAACCTGATCCATTCCTATCGTGATCTGCCAAAGAACTACAACCAGTGGTGTTCAGTCGTACGCTGGGAGAAGGAGACAAGACCGTTCCTTCGTTCCCGTGAGTTTTTGTGGCAGGAGGGACACACGATCCACGCCACCGCTGAGGAGGCGCAGGAGCGTACATTGCAGATGTTAAATGTATATGCAGACTTTTTGGAGCAGGAGCTTGCCATACCTGTGATCAAGGGTCAGAAGACGGAGAAGGAGAAGTTCGCAGGTGCAGAGGCGACTTATACGATCGAGGCACTGATGCACGACGGAAAGGCATTACAGTCCGGTACGAGCCACAACTTCGGCGATGGTTTTGCCAAGGCATTTGATATTACTTATACAGATAAGAATAACCAGCTGGTTCATCCGTTCCAGACTTCCTGGGGTATGACAACCCGCCTGATCGGTGCGATCATCATGGTGCACGGCGATGACTCAGGATTAAAGCTGCCCCCTCACATTGCACCGGTTCAGGCGATGATCATCCCGATCCGCCAGCAGGCAGAGGGTGTTCTGGATAAGGCAAATGAGTTGCTGGCAGCGCTGAAGGATCATGGCATCCGTGCCAGACTGGATGATTCTGATAAGTCGCCCGGCTGGAAATTCTCTGAGCAGGAAATGCGTGGTATTCCTGTCCGTATCGAGCTCGGACCGAAGGATATCGAGGCTGGTCAGTGCGTGGTTGTCCGCCGCGATACGAGAGAAAAGATCGTTATGGGCTTAGATGAAGTAGCTGTAAAATTACCGGAGCTGTTAGAGACGATCCAGAAGGATATGTTTGAACGTGCAAAGGAACACCGCGATGCGCATATCACCGATGTGACCACTTACGGCGCATTCAAGGATGCAGTTGAGAATAAGCCGGGCTTCATCCGTGCAATGTGGTGTGGAGATCAGGCCTGTGAGGATAAGATCAAGGAAGAGACCACAGCAACTTCACGCTGTATGCCCTTTGAGCAGGAGAGCATCTCAGAGTCCTGCGTCTGCTGCGGCAAGCCTGCAAAGAAGCTTGTTTTCTGGGGCAAGGCGTACTAAAGAGGTATCTGTGTCCGGCTCATCGTAGATAGATTGTTTTTGTGGCAGGAAGAGCATATTCATGTGCATTTGAATATGCTCGATTTCATAACTGAGAGGGAACATGCATGAGAATAGAATTACCTGATCACGTAAAATTCATATTGGACACGCTGAAGAAAAACGGCTACGAGGGCTACGCTGTTGGTGGCTGTGTGCGTGACGCGCTGCTGGGGCGCGTGCCTCAGGACTGGGATATTACCACGAATGCAAAACCATTGCAGGTAAAGGAGCTGTTTCGCCGCACGATCGATACCGGCCTGCAGCATGGCACGGTCACGATCA
>JALFNQ010000026.1 GCA_022773965.1 Lachnospiraceae bacterium | reverse complement strand
TTCCAAACTATACTATGCTTTAGCTAATTAAAGTAATCCGTATGAAAACAAAAAAATAGGAGGAGTTACAATGAAAAAAGCATATACGAAACCGTCCATTGAGATGGAGACTTTTTCTCCGAACGAATATATCGCAGCATGCTATGCACTGGTGGATCAGAATGATCCTGCCAATTTTGTTGTAAAGGGAAATATCGCAAATGGAAAAGGTACCGATGGGCAAAACTACAGCAAGAGCGGCAAATATTACTGGAACAGCAAAGGCTTTGAGGATGACCATCTTGATATTTTATCCCACAGCTGGGGCGAACAATACGATGAAAGCTCAGACACGGTGACTTACTATAACGGTAACGATATGAAGAATCTCACTTCTACTGTCTCCGCCTGGGAGGCAAACGGTGATTCCCGTAGAGGAGTTACGTTAAAGACCTATCAGGCTACTCCTGTCAATATCATTACGATCACTGAGGGCAATGCAGCGACCTACAACACCAGTGTCAATGCATCATAAAGTCAGCATTTGCTATTCATCGATGAAGCAAAAAGGATTTCACACCTTGTGAAATCCTTTTTTGATGCACTCCATAAAGGAGCACAGATATTCCGGTGTGCCGTCCACACGCCCTGTCTCGCAGAGTGCCCGGCCTGCACAGGACGGGCAGACCTTCTGCCACTGACAATGGATACAACTGTCAGAGAGCCTCACCCTGGCAACCCGTTCCCCCAGTAGCTGCCACGCATCCGAAAAGCGATGGGTTTCCAGTGAGATTTCATCCTTTTGCATCGCAAAGCAGGGACTCAATGCGCCTTTCCAGCTGATCCAGAAAGAACTGGTTGCCGCGCGGCAGATCATTCCCTCATGCCCTGCAAAACGCGCTCCGTATATAATAGTTCCTGCATCCCGCACATATGCCTGAAATCCCGCCGGATTCTGGCGATACATCGCCTGCATATAATGATCTGCACATTCCTGTGATGTCAGGCGCACGGTCTCGTCATACGCTTTCTGCTCTCTGCAAAAGGGAAACATATAGCTGTCCACCTCGATGGGAACGCCCAGTGTCCGTGCCAGCTCATAAAACTGCTGAAACTGCTCCTTATTTTTCCGGGTCAGGGACACATTCATCTTCACCGCCAGTCCCCGCTCACGCAAAAGCCGAATCCCACGGATCGTTCGCTCATACCCTTCTCTGTAATGACAGAGTGATTCATATACCTGATCATCCGTCCCATAGACCGTAATGTTGATGCGTCTGGGTGGATGTGCCGCAAAAAAATCTGCCCATTCTTCATTGATCAGCGTCCCGTTCGTATTGAGCGTCAGGATGAATCCCATCTGTTGCAGACCCGTATATACTTTCTCAAAATCCGGATACAACAGCGGCTCTCCGCCTGTCAAGAGCAGAAACATACAACCTGCCTCCTGCAATTGCTCCGCAAGCTCCATCCATCGCTCTCCCGACAGCAAACCGCCCTGCGCCTTGATGCGCGCCATATCCATTCTGGCATAGCACATCTCACAGTCCATATTACACGCCGGAGACAATTCTATCGTGCCACCGATGGGTATTCGCGCAGCACTCGCTTTTCGCACGAGCCGTTCTTCCAGCTCATCTGTCTGTTCCAGCCAATCCATCTCTCTCACTCCATGCCTCTTTCGTATCTGTTCAGTACCTTATTCGTCTCGCCCGGTCACGCATAAACGCGCCCCAGACCCATCCGGCTCTGTCCCTGAAATATCCGCATTCTGCATGCCAAGAAGCTGCCGCAACACATCCACTGCCTCCGGCTCCATATTGCAACCGTAATCGAAAACCGGAACATCTCCCGCGATCCGCTCCGCCAGCTCCCATACCCGCTCTACCGCCTGCGGATTCCAGCTGTTGACCGTGATCTGGCTGACCAGCTTTTTGACAGCCCGAAGTCCATGCAGCTGAACGCCGTCGTTTTTTTGTTCCTGACGCAAAAAAATGATCGCCCGCACCGGCAGACTCCGGTTGATACAGATCTCCGATGAACCACTGACACACCAGCCATGAGCGAACAGCCTGTCACTCCCATACTGCAACAGTGCCCGGTCTCCGTTGATCACCTGCGCATCCGTGGCATGTGTACACCAAAGCTGTGCGTGCGTGGATTTTCCGATTCCACTGGGACCGCTAAAAAGCAATGCTTCCCCGCCCACGCGCAGCATGGCGCAGTGAAGGATCAGACCATTTTTCCCAAGCAGCTGCCGCTCCAGAGCAAACAGCGAGTAAAATACCGTATCAATCTGCGAATATGCCAGATAATCTCTCTGTAGCCATACACAATAACGTTGCTCCTCCATCTCCTCATAGTATCCGTAGGGATCCGCTGCACCGACAAAGCGGAGCAGACGCGCCTCGCGCACTGCCCCGCTCTTTGCCAGGGAAGCTGAACTTGCATAGACATCCAGATCTGCGCGATGCGCAACCGGTACGCCCTTTGGCTGCGGCAGTTGATCCGTCAGCCGCAGTTCAAAAACATCCGCATTTTGTCCCTCATCTATTTCTATGCGAAAACGCTCCAAAAAAGGCGGAAACAGGATCTCGCCCCCATGTCGGATCTCAAACTCATAATTTCCCAGTCTATAACAGTCTCTTTTCTCCGTGTTCACCTTATGCCTCCAGCATTCCATGCTCCATCAGCGCACCTGTAAAGCCTTCGATATCGACCCTTGCACTCGCCTCATCTACCTCGAATTCCTCCAGCATCGCTGCCAGCACTTCCTCCTTTGTGTGGGCTTCCTGCAGAAATCTCCAGATAAAAGCGCCGGTTTCATTCAATGTGATCATCCCATTGAAACGCGCAGCCGCCTCACCTGTGGGGACGATCACGGTTTCACCCGCGACCGTCCTTGTAATAAAATCTTTTTTCACCTTCATACCGCACTATCTCCACATCTGATTTCTGCGGTGATGAACGATTGCTGCCGCGATCAGCAGCATAACAGCCGCTGTAAACACCCATACACCTGTCGGCACATCGAAAATGTGGAAGCATCGGATATTGATCCACATCTGATTGATGTTTTTCGTCTCTGTCTCATCAAAATAGCCCATGATCGCCGTCCGTTCAATGGTCTCCTTGGAAGGATACTGTGCGTAGAGCTGTCTGCCGACCTGTTCTTCTGTGGTATAGACAACATAATCCTCATCTGCGTTATCTCCACTAAAAAAGTATCCCAACGGGTAAGCAACCTGCTCTTCCTCTTCATCCTCTGCGCCATAGCACCAGTCCACATAGGAAAAGACTGTATCATCCTCACCGCCGCCAATCGCAGAGGTGTATCCGATGTAATACATGTTGCGCACCGCGTTATCTGGGCGTGACAGAAAGTTCACAAATGCCTCTGCCGCTGCCTTTTTTTCAGGATCTCCGGCAATTCCCTTTTTCAGCATCATCCAGCCGTCAAACCAGAGATTTGAACACTCCTCCGGCACGGCATAGGCGAGGTATACATCATCCTCCTCCGCCTGGTCCATCGCATAGACTGCATCGCCGGACCACTGATAGTTGGCGATGATCTTGCCCGTCACCATATCAGCTTTTCCACTGTCGGTCTCCAATGCATAAATATTTCCCATCATGTGCTGCAAGAGCCGTTCTACCTCATCGATCGTCTCCGGTGTGACATCGTTCATGATCGCGGTCAGCTTTTCCTGATAATCGGGATCCGCAAGAAATTCTTCTGCTGTGAGCTCATTTGCCCGCAGATAACCCAGCGCAGCAAAATAAGTGTCGCGCACATTGTCCTTTAACGTCAGCTGACGGAAAAATTTCGGATTGTCAAATACCGACCAGGTGGATGCCTCTTCCTCCGTCATCAGCTCCGGATTGTAGAGTACTCCGGTCGTTCCCCACATATAGCAGGCGGCATATGTTTCCCACGTTTTTCCATCAATCTCGTTTTCTTTAAAAACCTGTGAAATATACGGAGAAACACCGCGCACATAATAATTATCCACGTTATTCACGTCAAAAAACTGCTCAGAGAAGGGCTCTGCCATATTCTCTGCCATCAGCTTCATGAGCATATAGTCCGAGGGACACACCAGATCATAGGTGTCACCAAGCGTCAGCTGGTTATAAAGATCCTCATTTGTTCCAAAGCAGGAATACTCAACACGCACTTTTTTTCCGGTGGTCTCATAATACCAGTCCTCAAAATCCTCGTACATCGGATTGACACCAAGGATCTCTGCCCCGTTGTCCAGCTCGATCAGTTCTTCCTCCTCATCCCAGTCACCGAGATCGATATATTCCTCCCAGTTGCAGACGCGGAGCACGATCTCATCATCTGCCGCCTGTACAGTCTCCGGAGACCACACAGCTGTAAGTGCACCCGCACCGATGCACAAGGCTGCTGCGAGCATCGCATTTTTTGCTTTTTCCACATTCTTTTTACCAGCCACATTCATGAGCACGACCACAAGAATGACGACGAAAAAGATCACGGTAGACAACGCCCACAGCGCCGTCTTGATCTCTGTCTGAGAACCCTTCGTTGCATTCACCACATAGGTACTGATCGTGTCAAAGGTCGCGGGCTTTGTATAGCTGGCAATAAAATAATCATCCAGCGAAAGTGTCAGTGCCAGCGCGAAGCCGGAAACGATCCCCGAGGAGATCTGCGGCAAGACAACCTTTGTCAGCGCCTGCCGCGGAGTCGCACCGAGATCCATCGCCGCCTCATACAGACTGGAATCCATCTGCTTTAATTTCGGCATTACAGACAGATAAACAAAAGGTGCAGACAGCACCACATGTCCGATGATCAGCGGAAGAAACGTACTTTTATCAACCCCGCACACAACTACCATCGCGATACAGATGGAAAATCCGGTCACTACATCTGCATTCACAACCGGCACTTCATTCAGCGCAGAAATGTAACCGCCTGCTACTGCTTTGGAATAAAATCCACCAATGGCACCCAGTGTGCCGAGAATTGTGGCAAGTGCCGCAGAGCCAAACGCCAGAGCGATCGTCCCGAAGATCATGCTGCGCAGCTCCTCATTGGAAAAAAGTGTCAAATAGTTTTGCAGTGAAAATCCACGGATCGCTCCGATCGTTGTGGATGTCGTAAAGCTGTACACCATCAGAACCAGAATCGGAAGATAGATGACTAACAGCAGAATGCCCACATAGATACGCGCAAGATGCTTTTTACTTTTTCTCATAACAATGCACCTCCTCTGTTTGTTCCCTCATCCGTGTAGCGGTCTGTCACCAGCGTGAATACGAGGATGATAAGCAGCAGGATCAGCGCGATCATAGAGCCATTATGCCAGTCATAAGCGCTAAAGTAGCTTCCGATCAGGCTTCCCATAATATAAGTGCTGTTGTAGAGCATATCCAGCACAACATAATTTGTCATAGAGGGCAAAAATACCATCACGACACCGCTGATAATGCCGGGCACGGAAAGCGGCAGTGTCACCTTGAAAAAGATCTGCACCTGGCTCGCACCGAGATCCGCAGCTGCCTCCATCAGACTATGATCCAGCTTACACAGCGTAGTATACATCGGCAGGATCATAAAGGGCAGGAAGTCGTAAGTCATACCGATCACGGAATTTAAAAACGGATAGTATGCCAGATTTCCCTCCAACAGCGTTAATATCTCCTTAAGCGCCGTAATACGAAGCGTAAAATTGATCCACATAGGCAGTACAAACATGACAACGATCACGTTTTTCTGCTTCCATTCACTCTGCGCCAGAATATAAGCCACCGGATATGCCAAAAGCAGGCACACACAGGTCGTCACGATGGCGAGCGCAAAGCTGTAAGCAAGCGTACCTATCGTATTCGGACTCGTAAAAAAACCGATCAGGTTGCCCAGAGAGAAGTGACCCTCTCCGTTGGTAAATGCATAATAAATAATCACAAGCAGCGGCAGTGCCACAAAGCAGGTCAGGAAAAGACCATAGGGGATCGCCAGCTGCTTTCTGGAAAAATGTAATCCTCTCATTTTCTTCTCCTGTTATCTTCTCAGTGTAAAAGTCAGTTTATCCTGCGGAATGATCAGACTGACATAGTCCCCCATATTCCACAGATCCTCATCACTGACAATAAAATCAATCTCTTCATCTGTACGGACAACATATCGGTAATGATCACCGATATAGATCAGATTGATGATATGTCCACACACAATACCTTCGTTTTCATCATCACTCATCTCTATGTCACGAGGCTTGATCGTTGTAATCACCTTCAGCTTGCGATGGTCGATCTCATTTCCGTGGGCATCACAGAGGACACCTCCCACTTCTTTTGCCCCGGGGATCAGAGCTCTTACATCACACTGCAGCGCGCCGTCTAAAAGCGTGAGCTGGTAATTCTCATCCACGCCGGACTCCAGCTTATTCAGGGAGTTTTCTGCTTTCATCAGGTGAATACCCTCCGGCTCCACACATAAGCCCACCCGTGCGCCAACCTGTGACTTTTTCGTTGTCTGGATCACGATCTCATTTTTTCCGCTGAGTACCGTGATCTCGTAATGCACACCCTTGAAGATCACACTAATGACCTCGCCGGTGATCGTGCCTTTTTCCGGCTCTGTGATCAAAACGTCCTCTGGGCGGACGACCACATCCACCATTGTACCATGCGGCACATCATCCACGCAGTCAAACTCTGCTCCACAGAAACGAACCTTTAAGGGATCCGTCACAATACCGTTAAAAATATTACTCTCACCGATAAAGTCCGCCACAAAGGCATTGTTCGGCTCATTGTAGATGTCCTCCGGTGTTCCCACATGCTGGATCCTGCCCTCTGACATGACAACAATCTTGTCAGACATGGTCAGTGCTTCCTCCTGATCGTGAGTCACATAAATAAAGGTGATGCCGAGCTTTTCATGCATATCCTTCAGCTCCAGCTGCATCTCCTTTCTCATTTTCAGATCCAATGCACCCAGCGGCTCATCTAAAAGCAATATCTGCGGCTCATTGACGATGGCCCGGGCGATGGCGATACGCTGCTGCTGTCCACCAGACAATGTCTGGACCGTTCTCGTCTCAAACCCTTCCAGATCTACCATTTCCAGCGCTCGCTTGACCTTCTTTATTATTTCAGCCTTCGGCAGCTTTTTCAGCTTCAGTCCAAAAGCGATATTGTCAAAAATATTCAAATGAGGAAACAGGGCGTAACGCTGAAAGACCGTATTGATCGGCCGCTCATTCGCCGGAAGTTTTGTAATATCCTCACCGTTTAACAGGATTTCTCCACCGGTCGGTGCATCAAAGCCTGCCAGCATACGCAGTGTGGTCGTCTTACCACAGCCTGAGGGTCCTAAAAAGGTAACAAACTCTCCTCGTTTGATACTCAGGTTGAAATCATCCACCGCCACAAATCCGTCCTCGAATGTGCGCGATAAATGTTTGAACTCCAAGATGTTTTCTGATGTGTTTTTCAATTTAACTATCCGCCTCCTTTTGTAAAATACAGACGCTCTTGTTACACCCGCCTGCTTACCGATTAAATGGTTTTTGTTTTTTACAAACCATTGCAAGTAGTGTAACATAAAAAAGAGACGGTGACAATGTGTCACCGCCCTTTTAAAAAAATAATATGCCAATTGTTATTTGCAAAAGCCCGGAACAATCTATCTGCTTTCGTTCACCCACTTCTCATGAAGCTTTGAAAAGTATGAAACAAGTGGACCCAGGAAAAATGCCGTGATCACTGTTCCAATGCCAAGATGCGAGCTCTCCCAGCCAATCAATCCGGTTCCTACCGCAATGAGGATCACCAGCACGCAGACTGCATCCGTTCCTACGCGAAGCGCAAAGTAGGGAACCGGAAAACGATCCGCCAGCCCCAGCGCCAGAAAATCATAGGGTGCCACGCCCAGCTCTGCAACCTGATACATGGCAAGTCCGAAAGTCAGAATGACAAGCGCCGCCACCATGATCACCAGCTTCAACGGCAGTGTCAGCACAACATCTGCGCCAAAAAGCGTCTCCATCGCCCACGTGCCAAACTGCACGATATACCCCAGCAAAAACAGATTGATGATGGTGCCAAGACCGATGTACTTTCTTCCCCAGATCAGCTGGAAAACAAACAACACCGCATTTAGGATCAGCTGATAGGTGCCCAGTCCCATGCCAAGTCCACCGCTGATCGCCATTGTGGACGCACAAAAGGGATCATTTCCCATCTGTGAAAATCGTAAGATCGTAATGCCGATACCAAGGATCAGGTTGCCCAGGATCACTGCGATCAGCTTTCTTTTTGAAATATTTTTCATTTGTTTGCTCCCATATATTTTTTTATCGAAACATCTGCTTCCGGTCAGCTTTCATTCGGAAGATAAGTCTCCAGCACACGCTCCAGCTCTGAAACAGAGATGGGTTTTTCCAGAAAGTCCGAAAAGCCTGCCTGCATGTACCGGCGGCGCGAATCTCCGGACACGTTTGCCGTCAGCGCGATCACAGGCAGCTTCGCGTAATCTCCACCAATATCGCGAATGTGTCCCAATGTCTCCATTCCATCCATTTCCGGCATGAGATGATCCAAAAGAATCAGATCATATTCTTTCGCTCTGATCATCTTTAAAGCCCGCTTTCCGCTGATCGCACAGTCGAGCTGCACATCGTAATCCTTCAAAAGCCCCTCTAAAACAGCAAGATTGATCTGATTATCATCTACTGCCAGAATACGCGCACCCTTCGCATAGGGCTTACGCATCGACAGCTCTGCCTTCATCCGCTGATCGTGCAATGCTTCCATATCACCGATCGGAGTCTCATCTGTCACCGGCAATTCCAGTGTGAAAGTGAAAACAGAGCCTTCCCCATAAACACTCTCCACCTCCAGCTTTGTTCCCATCTGCTCCAGCAGGCGCACAACGATACTCATGCCAAGGCCGGTTCCTTCAATATTCCGGTTGCGCTTCTCGTCCAGTCTCTGAAACGCAGAAAACAGATTTTCCATATCCTCTTTCTTCATTCCGATTCCGGTATCTTTCACTGATACATGCAGTGCCAGCTTATGATCCGCCTGCAAAGCTCCCGTAACTGAAAATGTCACACTGCCCTTCGGCGTATATTTTACGGCATTTGTCAGTATATTGATGATCACCTGCTTGATGCGAAGCTCATCGCCATATACCATAGTGGGCAGATCCTTTGAAATATCCAGAATAAATTCGAGATCCTTTTCCTTTTCCTTTGCCTTGATATTGATCAATCGGTTGATATCATCCAGCATATAGCCAAGTTTAAAATCATCCGGCAAAATCTCCATTTTTCCTGCTTCGATTTTAGAATAGTCCAAAATATCATTGATGATGGAAAGCAGCATCTTACCTGCATTTTTGATATCATAGGCATAGCTGCGGATCTGATCATCCGTAGTCTCCCGCAGGATCATCTCATCCATACCAAGCACCGCATTGATGGGCGTGCGGATCTCATGTGACATATTGGAAATAAACACACTCTTTGCCTTATTGATGTCCGACAGCTTCTGGTTCTGCTCCTCCACGGCCGCAATAATATTTTCCTGCTGCAGCAGTCGTTTCATCTCCTCATCAATATCCTGTACAGTATAGATAAACACCGGATTTTCCTCTGAAAATCCGTGCATGCGGCGAAACATCAGTCGCACCCATACATACTGCCCCTGCATGTTCTGCATCTGTACCTCAAAGCGGAAGGATTTCTCCTTTTTCAGATGCTCCATGATATACTTCGGATCTGAGATCTGTAAAAACAGCGCCTTGTCATCCGGAAGAAACATATTAGAGATCATATATCTCCAATCGGAATATTTCAGTTCCAGATAATCCTGCTTGTCAACGCTCAGCTCTGTCGTGACAGAATTGCGGAGCGTATCGTTTTTCAGATCTCCAACCATGGAAAACAGATAGTTTTCCTGTATCGTATCCATCTTGAGTTTTTCCATGCGGGCATCTTCATAACCATTCTCACAGCAGAAAAATACGATACAACCCGTCTCATCATCCAGCTTTAAAATACGGTAATCATAAGTTTGTTCTTCCCCATCACTGATCAGCCGGACATTTCCAGCATAGTTCTCCTTATCAAAAATCTTCTGATCCCGAAATGCATCATATGCACCGGAAGTCCGTTGACCCTCCCGGATCGAAAGAAACAATCTGTTATATGCATCTTTCAGATCACCCTGTTCTCCCAGAATACGGTTCATAAAATCATCCGCCTTGACCAGTTCATAACGTTTGTTTACCTGATCGATCAGATATACAGCAGACATGCAGCCAAACAGCTTCTCCAGCAGAGCTGTTACTTTATTGTTCCCATCAGACATTTTCTCTCAACATCTCCTGTTACATTGATTTCGAAGCGCAACACTGATCACCGGCCTCTACATATATGCTCCTTATATGCAGAGGCCTGAGACACCACAAAATTCATTTTACCATAACTGCCCCTTTACTTCAATCCGCTAACACGCCATATCCCAAAAAATCTGCCGGGCACGGTTACTTTTCACACAGTAGCCAGTGTTTACTGCGGGCTACGTCCCAAAGACGTACATAAGCCATATATTTAGCACTTTTGCATGCGGAAGCACCGCCAAATTTGTCAGGGCATCAGATACGCATATTTCCTCGCCTGATTACGGATCAGCCACTCCACCCTTTCACACTCCTCCCGGGTGTAATTTCCCTGATCTGCAATGCGTCCTAATTCTGCACACATCTGCTGTGCATTCCACTCAAATTTGAGAAAGCAGCCATATAACGCATTTGCCGCATCAAGCTGTTCGTCAAAATCACGGTCAAAGGGTTTTGCCTGCACTTTCGCCAGACATGCTTCCACATCAGCCCCCAGCGGATAATCCTGTGTTGTATCCGCAAGCAGAGAGAGTCCCATGTCGAAAAAAGGGCATAGACGATACTCTTTTGTCCGCTCATTGTAGAGTACCGCAATATTATTGGTATGCCGGTCTTCATTCAGAAAAAAAGCATCCAACTCCAGTATTTGTGTCAGATACCGGTCAAAATCAGATAGCCCGGTAATATTCGTGACCAGCTCAACCGTGTAAGAGATCCGATCCCTGACATCGACGAATCGCGCGAGCGTTTTTGCCAGTCCCATGCCGGTATACTGCCGACACAACCGCTCAACAGGGATCAGACTTTCATCCTCTCCCTTGAAATTTTTGCTCCGACAGCCCCGGTAACGTTTGTCGTGGTAGATGATCGTCACCGGCTCATAGCATACCGGGCGAGGTAGCTTGCTGTGCAGAAGGAGATTGGAACAGACAACCTCTGCCAGACTCTCATAGCCAAATGCATCTGCTTTGTACCAGTAGCCATCCTGTTCCCATTTGAGTTGGTTTCCCTTGGATGTATGAGAATCACTGATCCGTGTCGGCTCAACATGTATTTCAATCTCTCTCATGCTTCCTCGCCTCCATTTTGTCAAAGTAGGTAAGTTTCATCCACTGGTGGTCTTCAGCCATATGACCGCCGGTTTTTTCAATGATCGCCAGCGGATCATAAAAGTCCAGACCGTAGTCCTTTAAGATTTCTTTCATACCAAAGCGTGTGCGCGGCACACACCGATCCTCCAGGAAATACTCAAAATCCTCCCAGGTCGGTTTTTCCTTTACACCAAATGCGCGGAATAACAACTCATCCGTTTCATTTCTGATCAGGATCTTTTCATGCAAAAAATCCACAAGAATGACCGTGCAACATTCATCGTGATTCATATAGTCGATCCGAAGCGTGTAATCCCACAGATTTTCCTGCCGGAGCAGCGCATTCAGGCTGACCCATGCGCGATAGGTACGGCAGACCTGATCCATTTTCGGCTCTTTCGGATGCAGATATGAGGAAAGTGTCTGGCGGGATACACCATACTCTGCTGCCAGTGCCGTAACCGTTTCACCGTCATCGTAGCGTTTTTTTATGATGTTTACCGTCTCTGTGGACAGCGCGCGCTTGCGCCCTGCGCCGCGTATATTTTGTTTCATAAAAAAGACACCTCCCTGCTTAATTACTATGTGTATAGGTTCATCATAGTAAAAAAACGGGAAGGTGTCAAGAAATTAATTTTTTAACCCTCCTTGTGTGTAACAGTCTTTTTAGTGATACAGGTTCTTCAGTACTTCCCCGTCTTTTATTACCATTTTCAAATTCAAATTCTCATCCAGAAGCACTACATTCCCTTTCTTTCCTTTTGTGATGGAACCGTAATTCTCATATTCACCCAGACTCTTCGCCGGGTTCATCGTTGCGCACGCAACAGCTGTTTCTAATGGGATTCCCATATCTCTGACAACCGTCCTCACACAGTCCATCAGGTTTGTTGCAGAACCTGCCAGTGCTCCGTCAGACACCAGTGTTGCACGATTTCCCACTACGTTCACATCCAGTCCACCGAGTGTATACTGCCCGTCAGGCATTCCGGTTGCACGCATACTGTCGCTGATCAGGATCACCCGATCTTCTCCCATCATCTGAAAGGTTGCTCTGACCATTGACGGATGAATATGCACGCCGTCACAGATGAGTTCCGCCATTACATGCCTGCTGTCAGACACAGCACCAACCACACCGGGCGCTCGATGCGTAAATGCCGGCATTGCGTTATAGAGATGCACGGCATGGTTTGCCCCCGCATCAAATGCAGCTTTTGCCGTATCATAATCTGCATTCGTATGTGCCAGCGATATATTCACTTTTTCTTTCATCTGCTCAATAAAGTCCAGCGATTTTTGGCTCTCCTCCGGAGCAATTCCCACGAATTTGACCAGTCCTTCCGATGCATCCAGAAACTGCTGGCATATTTGCGTATCGCACGGAATAATATGTCTCTCGTCCTGTGCACCTTTCTTTGCGGGACTTATAAAAGGACCTTCCATATTAATACCAATCAGGTCAGCACCTTTTAACGCACGTTTCTTATACTCTGCCGCAACATTCAAAATCTTCTCCAGTTCTTCTACCGGAAGTGTCATTGTCGCCGGTGCAATAGCAGTGACTCCGATGGAGGCTTCGTACTGTGCAATTGTTTCGATTGCTTCTGTAGTTCCATCACAAAAATCAGCTCCCATACATCCATGGAAATGCAGATCGATCAACCCTGGAATCGCAAAGCAACCCTTTGCATCAATTACTTCCTCATCCTCTTCGTTTTTTATATTTTCCACTTCTTTTGTATATTCCTCTTTGAGATCTACACGTTCAAAGATACCGTCCCGAATAACAATTTCTCCTTCTTCAAATGTCCGGTCTTCTGTGTACACTTTTACATTTTTTATAAGCATTTTCTTCCCTCACAAGTAAATATTATCTACATAAGATCACCCATTGATTGATCTGACATACTATGTTTTTTCCGATTTCCTTCCTGCAAAGCCCTGAGTGTATTGTCATGCAAGGTTTCTTTCTTATATTTATCCTGTTCCACATAATAAGAATAAATGATATCAAGCATGACCAGTATCGGAAATTGTGGCGAGATTACATTCCCATGATTCAGATGCCGAAGTGAAGGCACAAGAATCACTTCCGTACAGAACTTTACATATTCTTCCTTGTTATTGGCTGTAAGAAGCACTGTTTTTGCCCCTCTTCTGTACGCTTCTCTTAAAAGAAAAAGGATCTCTTCCTGCTCACCACTGATACTGATACCAAACACCAGACTTCGTTTATCCTGAAATACAGCCTGCATTCTTATAAGATCTGAATCAAGAACGGAATCAATATCCACACCGATTCGCATAAACCGAATCTCCATCTCGCTTGCCGCAAGCCCGGAACTTCCTTTTCCACACACCAATACACGTTCTGCCCGGCTCAGATATCTGCAGATTCTCGCAAGCTGTGCTTCATCTACCAGACTATATGTCTTGTTTAAAAGTTCCTGATATGCATTTAAAACCATCCTTGTATTGCCGGTTATGGATTCTTTTTTTTCAATGAATGTTTCTTCATATTGATATATAAATTCCCGATATCCCCGGTATCCGCATTTTTTCGCGAATCTTGATAATGAAGCTTCTGATACAAACAATCTCTCTGCGATTGCTTTTGCAGAAAAATCCACTTTCTTCCGGTTTTGTATGAAAAAATCCGCAATATTCTTTTCCACAGTCGTAAATTTGTCATAATTTGATTCGATAATCGGTACTACGGATTTTACATAATATTCCATTCCTGTTCATTCCTTATCTTTGTCTTTCCTGCTGTCGCCCCATGAAATGATAAAATGCACCCAGCATACCCGCATCGTTCTTATGCTTTGCGAATTCAATTCTGGTGTTCACAGCAATGCTTGGAACCAGATATTTCGCCAGTGCAGACTCTATCTTTTCTCTCAGAAACTCCTCCTGAGCCATGATTCCTCCACCCAGCACCACCACTTCCGGATTGATCACATAACAGATATTGGCAATTCCTTTTCCAAGAACATCTGCCATCTCATTAATTGCACGATTACAAATCTCGTCGCCGGTCTTCGCTTCATCGAAAATGCGATATCCGTTCCACATTTCTGCCGGCTCCCGCTTCCATTCAGCTACTTTTTTAGTCATACTGCTTGCAGCGCCAAGTGTCTGAAAATCGCTGCCATCCATATGCATATATCCCACTTCACAGGCACTGTTGCTGAATCCATGGAATACCTTTCCTCCTGCTACGATACAGCCTCCGATTCCGGTTCCGATCGTCAACATAAGCGCAATACCGCTTCCTTTCGCTGCACCGGAAATATACTCGGCAAGCCCAGCACAGTTTACATCATTTTCCACTTCACACGGAATTCCGTACGCTTTTTCCATCGTCTCTTTAAATCTGGTTCCGGCATAATCCGGAATCAGCGGAGCGGAATAAAAGATCTCACCTTTTTGGGTATCTACCATTCCTGCTGTAGAAATGCAGATTCCGCTGATTTCATGTGTCTGAACCAGTTCAGATGCAATATCCATTGCTTTTGCAAGAACAGACGCTCCGCCTCTATACGCTTCTGTTGCTCTTTCACCACGGGACAAAATCTCTGCATTTTCATTGATCACGCCGTACTTGATCGCTGTCCCGCCTATATCGATACTAATATATTTTTTCATCATTATACCTCTGTCTTTTTTCTTCTTCAAGTACTGTCATCCTATCCGAAAGAAAATGGTGCCGATCAAATGCGCACTTTAAAGATTGCTTTCTTAATCTGCTCCGGTCCGTTTACTTCTACAGCAGTACGATGTCCATCACTCGGATAACAGATCAGAAAATCTCCGTCTCTCAAGATAACGGAACTGTTCTTTTCCCCATCCATCGGAAGAAAATCATCTTTTTCCACAAACTCTTTTACATCCATATTCTGTATAAAGTTCAGATCAATCTGTTCCGTTCCATGAATCATGAGATGTACGTCAAGATAATTCTTATGCGCTTCCCAGAAACGTTCTTTTGGAGTTGTCGTCGTATATTCTACAATGTTTACAAAAAGCCTGTCTCCGTCAATCTCATGACTTCCTTTTTCATACGAACTCAAATCATGACTTTTTGCATACAAAAAACATTTCTGTATCTGTTCCTCCAGAAACGGAAACTCTTTCAAATTATTAATATTACCAAATATCATATTTTTTCTCCTTTCATGAAAATGAGATTGGTGAACAGAGATCTCTGCACCTCTGTTCACCAATACTTATCTAGTTCTTATATACGGTTGTATGCGGTGCCGGAACAGTGGTATCACCTTTTATTTTTCTCCAGATATAACTTGCAGGAATTCCCACTACCAGAGATACTGCAATAGAAATAATGGAGTAAGACCAGATAGAAACGCTCTCAGCCGGTACAAAGTATTTGATATAAACCATTACTACAGATGCTGCAATAAATGCAAGTGTCGTACCAAATGTATTTGCAACTTTTGTAAAAGCTCCTAAAATGAAAGAACCAATCAATATACCAAGTACCAGTCCCATAAATCCGTTAAACCATTCATATGCAGATTTTACTCCGCCGTTTGCCAGAACCATTGCGACTACGATTGCAAAAACACCTACGATCAGAGATACATACTGACCGATCTTCGTCTGTTTCTCAAAGCTCAATTCCTTTTTGGACAGACGTGCCTGAATATCCAGTGTCCAGCTGGATGCTACAGAGTTCAGACCTGTGGACAGCGTAGACTGTGCTGCTGCATAGATTGCTGCCAGGAGAAGTCCCGTGACACCAATCGGAAGTTCAAATGCAATGTAAGAAGCAAAGATCTGATCCTGTGCTGCTGCCGGCGGAAGCGTATTCTGCTGATAGAATACATATAATCCGGTACCGATCAAGTAAAATACCGTTGCGATAAAAATGGATAAAATACCGTTCGTCAGCATCATCTTGTTCAGTTTCTTTGTATCAGTAGTCGTTGTGAAACGCTGTACAATATCCTGACTGGATACATAAGATCCCATCGTATTGAATCCTGCGCCAACAATCAGGATAAATACACTATCCTTCAAAATATTAGGATTAAAGATCGGCTGATCCACAGCAAGGAACTTATGCTCTGTCGCAAATGCCTGGAAGATCGCACCGATTCCACCATCCAGATGTGCCAACAAAAAGATCAACGAAAATGTTACACCGATCAGTAACACAGATCCCTGAATAAAGTCTGTCCAAAGCACGGATTTCAGACCACCGGTGTAAGAGTAGATAATTGCGATCACACCCATGATGATAATTAATAAGTTTACATTTATTCCTGTCAGACTTGCAAGTACCATGCACGGAAGGTACATGATAATGGACATACGACCGATCTGATAAATTATAAACATAATCGCACCAAGAACTCGAAGTCCTTTACTTCCGAATCTCAGTTCCAGATAATGATATGCAGTATCGATATCCAGTTTACTATAAATAGGCAGGAAAAATTTGATTGTAAGCGGAATTGCAAGCAGCATACCAAGCTGTGCAAACCACATGATCCATGTTCCCGCATAAGAATTCCCTGCCAGTGACAGGAACGAAATCGGACTGAGCAACGTTGCAAAAATAGATACGGAAGTCACCCACCATGGAATCGTTCCATCTCCTTTAAAATATTCTTTTCCCTTCATTTCTTTTTTGGCGAAGTGAAGACCGGCCAGCAATACTGCTGCCAGATAAACAATCAGGATAACTAAATCAATAACTGTAAATCCCTGCATATTTTTTTCCTCCTAAAACCCTCATTTGTTTTCTTCATGCACTCCGGCATTGGCTCTCTTACACCGGAGTGCATGTTGTATATTTTTGATTTATTAAGCAACAAATTTTGCTTTTGCATCACGAATCATCTCTGCTGCTTCTTCCACAATCGCCATATCACTTTCAATCAGATCTGCCAGTGGTCTTCTGACTCCGCCAAGTTCTAATCCTTCGTTGATCTTAAGAATCGCTTTGATAACTGCATACATATTTCCATGTGCGGAACACATCTTATAGATAATCGCATCGACTGCATACTGAAGTTCTCTTGCTGTTTCCATATCACCGGCTTTTACAAGTTCATCCAACTTCAGAAATAATTCCGGCATAGCCCCGTATGTTCCGCCGATTGCACCTTCCGCTCCAATCACCCGTCCACTCATGAACTGCTCATCCGGACCATTAAAGATAATATAATCTTCACCGGCAGCCTGTTTGAACATCTGAATATCCTGAACCGGCATAGAAGAGTTCTTTACACCGATCACTCTCGGATTCTTTCTCATCTCAGCAAACAACCCCTGTGTTAACGCAACACCGGCAAGCTGCGGAATATTGTAGATTACGAAATCTGTATTCGGAGCTGCTGAACTGATATCATTCCAGTACTGCGCAATTGCATACTCCGGCAGATGGAAGTAGATCGGAGGAATCGCTGCAATCGCATCTACGCCAAGACTTTCTGCATGCGCGGCAAGTTCCATACTGTCTTTGGTATTGTTACATGCAACGTGTGCGATCACCGTAAGTTTTCCTTCTGCTGCTTTCATCACATTTTCCAGAATGATCTTTCTGTCTTCTACACTCTGATAAATGCATTCTCCTGAAGAACCATTTACATAGACTCCTTTTACTCCTTTTTCAACGAAATATCTCGTCAATGCCTGTACTCCTTCCGGGCTGACCTCGCCTTCTTTGTCGTAGCATGCGTAAAATGCCGGAATGACTCCTTTGTACTTGTCAAGATTTCTCATGGTGCTTTTCTCCTTTTCTTTTTTTATAATTTAGGCGTTTGTAAAATGCCCAAAGCCTCATAAATACAGCATTTTATGCTGTTAAAACAAAGCAGCTCCTTTTTTGCTTATGTCAATCCAGAGCTTCTGCAAATGATTTTGTGATCAGCTGTGGTCTTGTGATGATAGAGCCAACCACCACACTGAATGCACCAAGCTCGATGACACGTTTCGCTTTTTCAGGTGTATTGATATTCCCTTCTGCAATCACTCTGTGCTTTGCTTTTGCGACAATCTCTCTTAATATTTCAAAATCATTGGCCTCGATCCTGTCGCCCCTGCTTTGTTCCGTATAACCAACCATAGTCGTTCCGATAAAATCAAAACCAAGTTCATCAGCGTGAAGTGCCTCTGCTACAGTAGAACAGTCTGCCATGAAAAGCTGATCCGGATATTTAGCTTTTACTTCATGGAAGAATTCATCCAATGACTTTTGTCCCGGTCTTTGGGAAATCGTCGCATCCATTGCTATGATTTCCGGTTTTACTTCCATCAGTTCGTCGATCTCCTTCATCGTCGGAGTGATGTAGACCTTACTGTCATCATAGTCGCGCTTTACGATTCCAATAATTGGAAGATTAACCTGAGACTGAATCTCCTGAATATCTTCTCTTGTATTGGCACGTATTCCACATGCGCCTCCCATTTTCGCTGCCAAAGCCATTCTTCCCATAATAAAGGAAGAGTGAAGCGGCTCATCCGGCAATGCCTGACAGGATACAATCAACTTCCCTTTTAATTGTTCAACTTTCTCATTCATGTTCCTTGACCTCCTTCATTCTGCGGCTAGTATAATCAGAGCTGGTTTTATTTTCAATACCATTTCGTCTTTCTGAAAGTTCTTTCGCCTTTTTCAAAGACTGCCCGCTTTTTCTATGTTTTTTTCATTCTCCTTTTGTACATCTTGCATAATCAAAGGTTCCTTCTTTCTAAGTCTCCCTCTTCTATTGAAATAGCTGTATTTCTTGGTATACTTTAGAATTGTAAGAACATATTGATCTTGATATTCAGGATTGATTCTCCAAATTTAAGAAAAGAAAGGAAATGTTAAACATGACTATTTACAAAGCAGAAAATTATCAGGACATGAGCCGCAAAGCCGCAAACATTATCTCCGCACAGATTATTATGAAGCCCAATTGTGTTCTTGGTCTTGCGACCGGTTCTTCTCCTGTGGGAATATATCAGCAGCTAATCGAATGGTATAAAAAAGGGGATCTTGACTTTTCCCATGTCACAAGCATCAATCTGGATGAATATAAAGGATTAGGTCCTGACAATGACCAGAGCTACCGCTACTTTATGGATACCAATCTCTTCAATCACGTAAACATCGATAAAACACGTACTTTTGTACCGAATGGTCTGGAAACAGATTCCGAAAAAGCGTGCAATGAATATAATCAGATTATTGCCCGAGAGGGCGGAATTGATCTTCAGTTACTTGGTCTGGGACATAACGGACATATCGGATTCAATGAACCCGGTGCCGCATTCGAAAAAGAGACACACTGTGTAGATTTGACAGAAAGTACCATTGAAGCGAACAAGCGCTTCTTTGAGTCAGAAGATCAGGTTCCGAGACAAGCTTATACAATGGGTATCAAGAATATTATGCAGGCCAGAAAGATCCTGGTAATCGTAAGTGGTGAAAGCAAGGCAGAAATCCTGAATGAAGTTCTTCACGGACCGATCACACCTGCTGTTCCTGCTTCTATTCTCCAGTTACACAACGATGTGACGATCGTTGCGGACAAAGCAGCACTTTCCAGACTATCCAAATAAAAAAAGACACCTCCCCATTTTTTACTATTTCATAGTATCTTCATAGTAAAAAATAGGAAGGTGTCAAAACAATTCTTTAACGTTCTTCAGCTCTCACCGTCATGAGATTTCCCATCGCTCCAATCAAATTTACATTCTTCACTCTGTCCTCTCATACCGATACATCCACGCTGCTGCCCTCAGTCGGCACGGATGCCGATGCAGTTGCCGGTGCGCTCACGGATGCCGTCTGTGGCATGCTGCTCACGGATGCCGTCTGTGGCATGCTGCTCACGCTGATCACTCCACCCATGCCGCTCATTCTATTCATTGTACCCATGACCTGACTCACACCGCTTGCCGCCTGCCGGCGGTCAGCGGCATATTTCTCAAAGATCGCTTTCAGGTATTTCGCGTCCGCCTTGGCGATCTCCTGCATTTCCTTCGCGCGATGCTTCTGCTTTAATGCCTTTAAATCCTCCGGATCAATATCTGTGTCAAAACCGGACAAGGATTCCAGGAGATCTCCTCCCAGATCCTCCATCGTCTCGCTCATCATGTCCGCATACTCCTGCATGAGCTGTGCCATTTCTTCCGCAAATTCTTCGGGAATCTCTGCAAGGCTCTCTGCCAGTTCCTGCTGGACCTGCTCCATTTGTTCAGAAAACTCCTTCGAAATCTCTGCCGGGTCTTTTGAAAACTCATCTGTCATCCCAGACAGATCCTCTGTCGGGGCAGACTCTGTCAGCTCCTGTTCCTCCTTCGGCAATTTTTCTTCACAGATTTGCCCGCTCCGCGCTGCCTGCTCCTCCTGCTGCAGGTATTTCACATGCTTTTTTGCAACTCGCTCCATTGCCTGCGCATGCGCGATCGCTGCCTCCAGTTCTTCGTCATCATACTCACCGCTCTTTCGCTTTCTGCGAAGCTGTGCAACCATACGCTTTGCGCTTGAAACTGCCTGTGAAGCACTGCTGCTTGTCTTCGCACGCATGATCTGCGAGGAGATCAGCTTAAAGTTATACTGCAGCTTTTTCATCTTTTTCTGCGCGGAAGATGTAGACCGGCTCATCCGCTGCGCGTCAAAGGTCGTGCCGCTCGCCGCGTCAAAAACAACCTCGCGCTTCGCCTGCGGAAGCGTGCTCTGGGCCGCATTCATTTCTGCCATGCGCATACGAAGTGACGGACTGAACAGCTGTGACGATACATCTTCCGTCTTTTTCCCTGCCGCCGCGAGCCCTGAAATCTGTTTTCCTGCACTGCCACCAGGCAATCCGGCACGCATAAACTGCCCGGTCGCAGGATTTACCCTGATCCCGATATTCATTGTCAATCCTCCCTGATTGAGATTCACATCCGTGTTGTTTATAAATGATATATCGGTCAAACAAGGCGTTCTGATAACACCTGCCGTCACTGTACGATTCCTACTGCCCCTCTGTCAGTTTTCCTGACTGCTTGGCGTAGTCATACAATTCCCGGTTCGCATGCTCCAGACTGCCAAAGTTCTGCCTACAGCAAATGACCGTTTTGCAGCTGTTCATTACCTTTTTTGCTTTTTCCAAAAGACCTTCGTCAATCGGTTCAAACGCCTCCGCCTCGATAAGCTCTGTCGCCAACGTACGAGCCACCGGAGTGTCCACATCGTTGGAGAACAAGATACCCGTAGCAAAGGGAATTCCCTCTCGCTGCAGCCTTCGGTAGATGTGTCTGCCGCTTCCGCTTCCTCCGATCACAAACACCTCCGGCGTACCTTTTACTGACTCCAGTTCCATCTGGCTGGTTTCCTCGTCATAGCTTCCGGTTTGGATATCAAACAAGGACTGTATATAGCCCGGTTGAAAAACCTCGCACGGCGCTCCAA
>JALFNQ010000005.1 GCA_022773965.1 Lachnospiraceae bacterium | reverse complement strand
AGAAGATAATTTCTCTGTGGACTTTGCCTGAGATCCAGTTGTGATGTTGAGCATTCTGTTGGCGTTCATCGCCTGCATGTTGTGTTGTACTACCATAATATTTACCTCCATGTTTGAATAAAAATTTTTCATAGGAATATCCATGTTCCTATGATCTGTCATAGAATCCATTCCCTGACAGCTTTGATGTGTGCTGGCTCCTGTTTTCTCTATCTAAAAAACAGAAAGCCTTTTATATTAAGCAGGCCCCTAGGTTAGCCTTGCCAAATATACAACTATTTTTCTACCGCCTTGCTCGCTGCACCTGCGGTATAATAACGCCTGGGCGCTTTATGTGGCTGCCCGTGTGAAGCTTCATTCAAATTCTGTTCCTCTTTGTCTGCTTCATTTTGCTGCTTCTTTTTTTCTTTCATAATGATGCCTACAATCTCACGCTGTGCCTTGGCTGATATCTTCTTTTCGCCATAATAGCCACTCTTTTTCTTTTCACCCTCGCCCGCATTACTTCTGGCAATTGCAAGCTCCTTCGGCGCATCAATGAGCAAATGTATGTTGTTCGCTGAACCTCCGGAAAAAATAACCCGAACATTCTCTCCTATATCGATGTATTCTCCCGGTTTCAACGTAAGTTTCAACATAAACCATTCCTCCTTGAATATCCTGTTACCAATTTGTTTATAATAGAGTTACACAATTGAAATTGTGTAACTTTTTTATTTGAAATATTTTATAACATTTTGTTTTATTTATCAATATAACATTTTGTTTTAAGTATACTTTTAAAAAAATAAAGGAAGTATACTTAAATGTCAGAAAAAAATATCCGCTATCCACACATCCGCGACCTTCGAGAAGATGCCGATCTTTCACAGGCAGACCTTGCTCGAATATTAAACTGTTCTCAAGTAGCATATTCTTATTACGAAATTGGCAGACGCGATATTCCTACTGAAGTTCTAATTGCACTTTCAAAGTTTTATGATTGTTCTGTCGACTATCTCTTAGGATTAAGTAATACGAAACGATAAAATCAGATTTCAAAGATATCTAAACGAATCATTCAAAAAACCCTTTGGAAACCAAATGCTTCCAAAGGGTTTTTGATCTTCTGCTGATCCTTCCGCTTCATTTCCACATCCCGGAAACAAAATACATCAGTGCAGCCCATGTATAGACGGAATAAAAAATACCGTTATCGTCTTTTCCCTGTTTTAATATTCTCTGTGCATCGTCTCTTGTCAGTGTCACAAAACCGTCAAAGCATTCGGTTCCTTCTGCGCCCTCCTGACTCAATTGAAGTCTCTGTGCGTCTGATATGACAACACACACCAGCGCATTACTTTCATCCGTCATTCCCGGCGTTGAAAACAACAACGGATTGATGATCTCTATTTGATCTTCCGCTGACAGATCAATATTTGTTTCCTCTTTCAGCTCCCTTTTGGCAGTTGAAATAATTGGATCAAGTCCCTCCGCATCACTTTGATCTATCAAGCCCGCCGGAACACTTAACAAATATTGCCCGGCAGGATAGCGAAACTCATAGGTAAGAAGCAGCTCCGGCTCAGCCCCATCCAGGATCACCACGCAGCTCACTGCGTCGGGAAGCATTTCTTTAAATTCTTCCTCGCTTTTCAGTGCCACCAGATCATCCAGATTCCGTCTGGTAGCGTTCATGTACTGCTTGCCTGCAACATATTCCATGCCGAAGACCTTTATAAATCTGCTTTCATAAACATTATGAACACGATCCTTTGTCAATTTTAACTGTTCTTTCATTTCTGCCCCCATTATTTCTCCACCTCGCCTGTCCAATCAAGGATTCCACCGAATTCCACAATATTGGTATAACCCATAGCCGCAAGCTTTGCTGACGCCTGTTTACTTCTGTTTCCACTTCTGCAATACACATAGATCACCTGATCCTTGTCCGGAAGTTCGGCCGGTTCAGCTGATACAATATCCTCATTTGCTATATTGATGGCTCCCGGAATATGTCCCTCAGCAAACTCATCCGCCCTGCGAACATCCACGATCAGATAATCCCCCTTTTCTTGAAATATCTCCCTCGCCTCTTCCATTGTAATCATTGTATATTCAGCCACTTGTTTCTCTCCTCCCGGCAATTTACCTGCAAGAAAAATTGATGTTGGGCCATCCGCTCCGCCAATAATCGCTATGGACGTCTCGTCAGGATCGACTGTAACATGCTGTTTGATCCCGACTGCAGCAACAACAATCATGCCAACCACTATTCCTGCTATTATTATTCTTGTCTGTTTCTTCATTATCTCCTCTGCCTCCTTCAAAGATTCATCCGATCCCTACGTCACACGAAAACTATTTACTGTTCTGGATAAGTATCGGATCACTTCGATGGGATATTGTCCCACCGCAGTCTCTCCCGTTACCATCACAGACGAAGCACCATCACAGATTGCATTGTAAATATCACTTACTTCTGCACGTGTGGGCACCGCGCTATGTTCCATACTGGCAAGCATTTGCGACACAACCATGAAAGGTACACCGGCAGCTTTACATCTGATTGAAAGGTCTTTTTGCACTCGGGGAAGCTCCCACAAGGGCATGGCATTCCCTAAATCTCCTCGTGCGATCACGATCTCATCCGCTAATCCAAAGAAATTCTCCAGGTTCTCAACGCCAGACAGGTTTTCTATCTTTGCGAAAAGGCGGATTTCATTTCCACATGCTTCATTGATCGCATTTCGGACAGTCTGCAGATCCGCCGTACTTCGAACAAAGGGCTGCATCACGCCTGTCACACCATATTCCACTGCAGCTTTGATATTTTCGCGATCCTGCTTCGTCATTGCCGGAGGATTCAATTCTACCCCTGGTAGTGCAATGCTTTTTCCTCCCGATAACCCCCCGCCTCTGCGAACGATTGCCTCGTGGTCATCAAGCATTTCGAGGAGAAGCTTTCCATCATCAAGAAGGACCTGAATTCCCGCCTTTAATGTCTCATATACCATTTTAGGAAGTGGAATACCTTCACCTTCACACGTTTCTTCCCGAAAACAGATTCTCTGATCCTCTTCTATGTTCATCTGCTGTGTCATCTTTGCTATGCGGAGTTCCGGACCTTGCATATCGATCAAAATCTGCGCTTCCATCCCACATGCAGCTGCGGCTTCCCGGATCATTCGAATCTGCGGCGCCGCCTCTTTGACACTCATATGCGATGTATTGATCCGCATTCCTGTCATTCCCTCGCGAAACATTTCTTTCAATAGTTCAGGATTTGCACATGCAGGTCCAATCGTACCATATATGTTTATCATTTTTTCCTTTTATGCCTCTTCTGATACTTTTCGTACGTCCATATAATTATGTATGGAACTGTTCATTAACAGGTGTGCCAACTTCTATCAGGTTCCCATCCGGATCGTAAAACCGGATCACCTTTTGCCCCCAGCTATGTTCCATGAGCTCAGTTACATACTCTATTTCAAATTCTGATGCTTTTAACTTCTTCGCAAAGCCTTCCATGTCAGACTCCTCAAAATAAAGCTCTGTCATATTGTTCTTTGGAACAAGCTCCTTTTGAATAAAATTCTTCCAAATCTTCGCATCCTGAAGCACAAGCCCTTCGGTCATGATCACATTTCCGTCCTGGTCCAAGATCACCTGAAGTCCAAACAGCTCCTTATAAAACCGAATGCTTCGTTCCATATCATTTACTACGATCAATGCATTTTTTAGTTTCATATGACTCCTCCACTCTGCCAAACACAATATTTTTGATTTTATAGGATCCAGAAGCAGATAGTATATCCGTCCGGTCCCTACGTCAAAAATCGTACCACATGATCTTGCAGTTTTTTATCCCAAATACCGCATAGTCTTCATTGGACAGATATAAAAAATACGACTGTACCACACGTGAAAACCCATTGTGAGCAACCAGCATATAGGTTTTGTGATCTGCCTCCGCCTTGATGTCGTCCAGCGGGTTGTATATGCGCCGGGCGAGCTGAAGCACTGACTCACCACCCTCATAATGACAGGCAAACTCCTCTTTTACTTTTTGAAAATCAGCACCCGGTTTCGGTCATCATTTTCCGTAAACAGATCCATGCAATCAATCTCATCCACAAAATCAAGTTCATCCACACCCATCAAAAACGCCACATACTCATCCTGCGGATAATAGAAAAACATCTTCATGGTCCGCGGGTGCTCATAATATGAATCCAGCAATCGGTTCATGACACATTTCATGATCTCAATGGAAAAGGGATTGAAAAAGAAAAAGCATGTCGCATCTTCCGGTACGGGAAAGGCCTCCGCTGTGGTTTTTACAAAAGATACTCCGTTCTTTTTTCGATAGTTCTCCCTGTTTCTTTCCGCTGAGGAAAAAAATTCCTCCATCATCTCTATACCAGTGGCACGGCAGCCAACCTTATCATTGAAATAGATCGGAACTCTGCCCTTTCCACTGCCGTAATCGATCAGCAGGTCATCCTTCGTGATATATCCACTCTCTGCAATACGCTCCAATACTGCATAAGCGGTCGGTTCATACGGGTAACGATAGGTGTCCGAATACTTATCATCCCGCCCGATCGTGTCAATATGCAGTTTTGCATCTATGAAAAACTCGTCAAAATCCATCCTGATCTAATACTCCATACGCAATTTCATTGATCAAATATCCCATTGTCTTTGCCTCGCTGCTCCTTCTTACCGAGCGCAAACCGCACCGCATCCTCATGCGGATTTACCTTCGCTAAACCCAACTCTGTGACTTGTCCCTCAAAAGGAGAAAACGACTCCTGCAGCACACAAAACGCTGCCCGCATCTGCTCCTTATCCAGCGTTTTTCCAAGTGTCACATGCGGCAGCCATGACATTGGCTGATAAAATCTACTGACAGAAGTCTCCGGAATATCCTGTACCGCTTCATTTACCCGGGCAGAAAGTTCCAGCAAATACCGGTTCAGAACCGGCGTTGCATAACACACATACGGCAACAGCTGACCGACAGACACAAGCTGAACTGATCCACACTCGATCTGCCCCTGCAAGGCATCCACTGCCGGCATCAGCACTTCCACATTTCTAGACTCTATCGCGGAAATCGTCATGTGCGGAGGCACATGGTTTTGCGTCATAAAAGTGTTTCCCGTCTCCCGCGCAATACGGTCAATATAGTTTTGTAACATTTTTGTCGTTCTTTGGTCAAAATATGCAGATATTAAGTACATGTATCTTTATCCAGCCGTTCCATTTATCGTATTCCAGAGCCAATGCAGACCAAACAATTCATGGTACGGCTCAATAGATGCTTTTGTAAGTGCGTCCTTCTTCTTCATGAAGACGGACAATCTTCTTTTTAAATTCTGGTGTGTAACTTTGTAGCATAATGAGTACCTCTTTTCTTTGTAAGATGTATTATATCATGAGCAAAACCAGCTCATGATCAACATTCGCCGTTCGTCAATCATACAAGCATGTTGACTCTCTTGCGCTCATTATATCTTATTAGCCACTTCTGTTTCAACATTAGTATAGCACTTCAGGTAAGATTGATGCATAACACTGTGGAAAGACTTGATGATAAAATAGAGGACCAAACCAACCAGACAGAATACTCCATCTCAAAGTGCTAATTTAGTCCTCACGAAATGTTTCCATATAAAATTGGTGATCTCCTACATATACTGATTCATCCTGTCGCTGGTGCTGCGAATGATCTCCATAGCCTGTTTTACTTCTTCAACATGAAGAAGGTTCTGCAGATATCAAGTACCTTCTCAAGCATTGATTTTTGAAGTTCACTTTTTTCTTTGGCCGCATTGAGTGCATCATCACTGAACAGCTTGGCTGTATAGCTGATGTGGCACAGTACATAATACAGGATGTAACTAGCGATGTAACGGCATACAAAATCTACATCGGCAATTTCCGGCATCTTTATCAAACGTATCACCAGAATGAGCGTTGTGATAATTGAATAAGCAATGCAGGTGCTTCGGTAGGCTTTATGGTCATAATAAGGAATTTGCAGAATCAAAATACCGAGAGCAGTAAAAAACAGAAAATCTGCATTTGTTTGCATACCTAAAAGCAGAAACTCCAAGCCGATTTCAACGGAAATCACCGTTTTCAGTCGATGACTGGTTTTATTGCGAAGATAAATGAAAAGGTTCATTGCAAAGAACATAATGATAAGAGTTATATTGCCATATGCGGTAGGCGGTGCAATTGACTTACTGGCAAGTTTCAAGAACAGGTAAACCAGATACATTGTCCAAATCAAACAGGCTGCAATTACATAAAAGCAGTTCATCTTATGATAACGTTCTGAAAGGTCGTTGTAACGATATTTGATGTCTTTTTCCATAAAGTGGTTCCTCCTTAGATGTTCATTCAACCGTTTGACTCCATCATCGTTATTTAAAGGCGATATTTCCATTATAAAAAGATAATGTAAAATTTATAATCAGTCTTTTGTAAAATTTAAGAAAAAAAGTGGTCTGTTTACATGAATACAGATATGCTGTTTTTACGGTACGTCGTTTCTGCCCGATCCTGCATCCCTACCCTGTTACATCCACATTCCTGACACAACATGCATTAGCTCCGCCGGAACACTCAGTAAATATTGCCCGGCATATCGTCGCCCTTGATATATCTGGCATTGAACTCCATATTGATCTCACGAAGTTCTCTTTTCCCATCAATATAATCCTGATACATCTCGGCAAGCCCGGACATACATCCATCACAGTTCGCCTCAATGTTGCCAAGAGATTCTGCAACTATTTTTTCTCGTTCTTCTCTCGTTGTTTCACTGATCAAATATCCCATTTTATCACCTTATCCTATTGTAATGTTAACAATCCTCATCCATTTCTCTGAGTGCATCCATATAATTATCCATCCATGCCGACATCATTTTCGCCTTTATAGAATCCTCATCCACTTCATCAATATCTTCCGGCCACTCGTCGCCTTCATCAATCCCCTGCGATATGAGCCAATCCTCGGCCACCTCAAACCGGCACTCTCTGCCATCGTCACTCTCCAATGTAATAAGAACCATCAAAGGTTCTCCCGGCATTCTTTCTTCGCAGCCGTAATCCGCTTCTTCAATTTTTCTCACATACCACATATATCTCATCCTTCTAGCTATTATTTTGTGTGCAGTTCGCTGCATCAATTGCAATGACAAGCATCATCGCCATCAACTCATCTTTTGGATCTGCGATATCTATCGTGTAAGTATCTCCCCAATGGAGCAATTCCTTTGAAATCTTCACATTCCCATTTTCATCATAAATATCAACCTCCCGATTCATTTATTTGTACCGCTGTTCTTCATTCACATGATCACCACTTTCAATTCGCGTTCTTTTGCATCATACATATAATAGCCTCTGTTTTTTTCTTCTGTGATATCAAACCATACATTTATGCGCTTTTCATCCGCAGTTTTTATCACCTGCTCAATCGCCACCGGCGCAATTGAGACCGTTGTACCAATCCTGCCGTCATCAGCTAATTCCTGTAAGTGTTTCTCCAATGCTTCCTTATTCGTAAACACTGATAGAAAACCATATTCTACCGCTATTCCGTTTTCAGAATAGATCCAACTGTTCGGATTCGTAGGTATGTACGTCAGCATATCCTTTCCGGTCAAAACAGTTTTTATCTGACCCCAGTCTTTTGCGCCCCTCTTGCTCTTTCCAAGCTTCAATTTCAGCAAAGACAGTTCTTCTGCTGTAAGCAAAAAAGACTCGTCAATGCCAGATTTTTTTTCATGCTTTGCCGCTGCGTTCTGAAGCTCCTGCGAAAAAATATCGTGCAGGAACTGATCATTGATTTTTGATTGAATCCCTGTTTCTACTTCACGTACAATGCAATTATATTTTCTGGCGCTTCGATCAAATCCGATCAATTCATACTCGACATCATTATACTCAAAGATCCTCATATAATCATCCGGCACAAAACCATAGTGATAGCACGCCATCTCAAACTTCACACGTTCCGTATTTAGCCCTTCCTCATCTTTTTCGAAAGAAAGCTTCATATCAAAATCCACCGCACCATAAGAAATATGCATTTTTTTAAGCTTGACCTGATATTTTGTGCAGAGATCCTGCACGGCTCTCTTCATATCTCTCTCAAATGCGCTAAAATCATTATTGTCAAAATTCATAATTCTTCCTTTCTCTGTCTGTGTATTGTAAACTTAACGTGGCAATGGTCAGGGCAAAAGAAACGTCCCCGGTTAATTCACATATCCTATTTTCTCAAAGGGCACATCCAATCTGAGCTGCATGATCTCAAAACAGATTCGATTGGGTTCAAATCCCTTTTCAAATACAGCGATTTCTTTGTCCGTTAAGATGGAAGCCCTGTAAAACATTGTTTCCGGGTCAAGAAGCTTCTCTACAATCTTTGCTACAAGGTCTGCTTTCTTGAGCTGTGATAGCTTTCGAAGTCCGAGATCTCCCGCAAAGACCTTTAAGGATTCCTTGTCATATTCGTTTATTTTCTCGCTAAGCGTTATAGACTTATCAAAAATCACCATCATATTCTCCCTCTATATCTCAATCAAAATAACTTTGCCATTCTTATCTTGAGATCCGGCCCTCATAATATCAAGAACGTCCCTTCAGTCCGATCCACCGCAGCTTCATAAACCAACTTTGTGTGTTCATCAAACAATACCCATTCAACCATATTAAAATCATCCTTATGCTCATTCAGGAATCTGCTCGCTGTATCTACCGCTATCTTTGCAGCCAAATCTACCGGAAATCTGTAAACACCTGTCGCTATGGACGGAAATGCAATAGACCGGATACCATGTTCTAACGCCAGCTGCATAGATGTATTGTAACAGCTTGCAAGCAGCTCCTCTTCCCGATTCCTGCCGCCATTCCATATCGGTCCGACAGTGTGGATCACATACTTACAAGGCAGATGATATGCTTTTGTAATCTTTGCCTGTCCCGTCTCACATCCATGCAGCGTCCGACATTCTGCCAGGAGCTCCGGTCCGGCTGCTCTGTGGATGGCGCCATCCACTCCGCCACCGCCCAAAAGCGAATTATTTGCTGCGTTCACGATCGCCTGAACATCTGATATTTTTGTAATGTCGCCTCTGACAGTCTTTAATCGATGCATTTATTTGTACCTCATTTCTTCAATTCAACACTTCTGCGCAACATAACTTTCATAGACTGTTTCCATCTTCAAAATCAATTTCACCGCATCAAGTGACATGCTCCCACCACTCAAATCATAACTTTTGAAGTGAAAGCTTCCTGTTCAATGGCTCTACTGAGCTAATTGATCACCTACTTTAGCTTCATTCCATCAGAAAATGCCTTGCCAACAGTTTCTCCGAATGCTACATAATCATGCGTAACAGGATCATACGCAATTGGTTTCAGCTTCTTGTAATCAATCTGTCCAGCTGTCAAAATTGACTCATCCGCAGTAACGTTTACGATTTCGCCAATCAGGATTCCATCCTCGAAGCTCTTCACTTTGCACTCAAGAGCCATAGGAAGTTCATCAATAAGAGGAGCATTAACCTTGCTACTCTTTGTTGCATGAAAACCTGCTTTTTCAAATTTATCAGGAACCTTTTTAGCTGATTCAACGCCAACATAATCACAAGGAAGCACTGTATCTTCCGTTGCCATACTTACGGTAAATGCACCTGTAATTGCAAAATTCTCAGTAGTCTTATGTTCTGACATGCTGATGGAAATCTCATTTGCATCCGAAATCATTCCCCAGGCTGCGTTCATTGCATTCGGAACTCCGTTCTCATCATAAGTACCAACAATTAATACGGGCATAGGAAATACCCAAGGTTTTGCTCCAAAATCTACTCTACTCATTACTATTTTCCTCTCTCCTGTTCTATTCTCTGAATCCACTTTTCACGATAATACTGTCTATCTGTTGCTATTTTATAAGCCTCACACTCTTTGCTGATAAATCCCTCTCTATAGAACACCCATACAAGTCTACTTCCAGTTTCGTGTCCGATTCCTGCCACTTTGTCATACCAGAATCCGTCACTTTCAATAAGCCCAATAATATTGCCAATAAAAGGATACCCTGCCTTAAAAAGCATTTGAGCCTGAGCCTTACTAATACCAACAAGTACATTTGGCGTTTGATCAAGGTAAGTCGCCTGCTTTAGCTTTCCCTGTTTGATAAACTCTGCTCTCAACTCCTTGACACTATCATTCTTCTCGCCGAGATGACCAGTAAAGCCGTCTACAATCCAAACTGATATTTCAGGCTTCCTTAAATGCGCCACAGCCCTCTTGCATCTCTTGCTAGAACTTTGTGCAGAGTATCCCATGGATTTACCAACCTCTTGATAAGATTTTCCCTGCTCAAAACGCTGTTCTATAAAGCCCTGTCCCTCAAGCTTCAAAGTGCTTATTGCATATTCAAGACCAATCATTTGATCTTCATTCAAGGTGGAGATTCCAATATCCAGCTCCTTTAATAAATTTGCCGGATAATCAACCTTCTTTTCCTTTTTGACCCGTTCCGGTGTCTCACCGGCGCTATTCCCTATCACACGACGAATCTGCTGCGCAGTTGCAATTGGGTAAATCTCCATCATATGTTTTGCAATTCGCTCTCCCGACACTGTAGCAGATTCTGTATATGCGCTGGTCACATGCTCCCTGCCCCAGATATGCTCCGGCGTAGAATAGATAGCGATAGACCAACCATAGGGTACGCCCTTCTTGTTCTTTCTCTGACGAAAATCTCTAATGCAAAGATAAGTCTGCATCTGAAGGGTTGTGTTTACTCCATCAAAACCTTTATCTCCTTCTTTTCCAAATCCTGCCTTCTGCTTTAACTCATTGGAATAATACTCTGCTTCAGCATTTCCTTCCGCAAATAAATCCATTATTTTCTTTTGCCTTAAGGAAGCTTTTTCATCATCCCACAGCGCATCAAAATCATATCCATCCCGTCTATAATTTGCAAAATACGGAAACCATTTCTTTGAAATGAAACCGGCTTTTTTATCAAAGAATTTCCCGTATGCAATTTCTCCTCTACGGGCAATGATCTCTCGCCATTCCCATGGGTCTCGCTCTGAGTTCCCACTCCACCAATACTCCGGCACAGTTCTCTCCTCTAAAGAAAAACCCGGAATCTCATTTTTAAACAATGGAAGAAATCCTATTTCATTTATGTATTCAATTGCTTCATCAACTGTGTGTATACATTCCGGATCTTCCCAATCTACACCATGCACAATCCATTTCCCTCTTTCTTCGCTCCGGTCAGGTCAGACCAACCATATTTGCTATGGCATCTTTTTCTGAATAATACATTGAACTGTAACTTTGACATATTAGAAAAAGACATCAATTCTACAATAAACCACAGTGGCATTTTACTGGAATACTTTATTTTGCAATTGAAAATCCATTGGCTATTTGTGTCCTATAATATACCTCTGCTTTTTCAATATACCGTCGAAATGTATCGCGTAATATTTTATCCACTTCATAAAGATGATACACCGTTTCAAACGTAGTCCCTTCTATAATAATCGCTACTGGAAGGATCTTGTCTGAATTGTAAAGCATAACCTGTAACGCGATAATAATTTACTCTTTTCAAAACATCTTTCGCTTTTTCCCTATCCGAAATAATAATTCCGTGAGACGCTAATTTATCCAACTGTTCATCAGAGGTCAATCTTTTGTTGACATCCTTTTCATAAGATCCGGCCCATATGTCTTTAGCCAGCCATTCCATTTATCGTATTCCGGAAATACTCTTCGGACTTCCTCATAAAACTGTTTTGAGTGGTTCATCTCTTTCCGATGGCACAATTCATGAACCACAACACTGTCTAAGACCTCAGGCGGTGCAAGCATCAAAAGACAATTGAAATTCAGATTGCCCTTCGAGCTGCAGCTGCCCCAACGTGTCCGCTGATTGCGAATCGTAATTTTTCCATACGTCACACCGATCAGTGGCGCATAATATCTCACTCTTTCAGGAATGATTTTGACAGCCTTATCTGCCAATGCTTTCATATCCTCTTCGGATAATGGCTGACAGTCTTCTTCCGAATGATTTTCCAGCTCATTCAGATGTTTTTGAATCCATTTCTCCTTCGATTGGACAAGTCTATAAATTTGTTCCTTACTCATACGTTTTGGCGCACGCACGATAATCGTTTTATCCGGTTTAATCTGAATAGCGACAGTTTTTCTGGCTGTCCTGATAAGCTTATAATTTAGTTCACTCATATTTTTCAAGATGTTTGTATCGAACCACCGTGTCAGGTAGTAAAATCATATGTGTTCATCGTCTCGGCATTTCTATATTCATGCTTCTCATAATAACCGATCAACTGTCCATTTTCCCTAAGCGCAACCATATACACATCTTTATTCTGCTTTTCGTTGTGAAATGTATATACGATGTTATGACTGTCATCTGCTGCAAACCATTCAACAACCTTTTTTATCTGCTTCACAGACTCCGTATTATGACAATCCAGAAGGTTTCTGCCAATCAGCTTTTGCCCTCCCCACTTCTCATAACTAAGCACTGCTGCCGGATTCATATATATGATCTCATGCTCCAGATTGCAGATCACCACAGCCGCTCTGTCCTGTTCTATAATGCTCTGAAAAAAATTAGTATATGTTTGATTCATTTGTAATATCTCCGATCTGTCTTTTGTCATTCTGATCCCAGTTCCTTATTCGTCAAAACCCTGCATCATCAGCTGATTCCACTTCATATTTGTTTCTTCTATCTCATGTTTCTGCATGATCCGCTTTCGATCACTAAGAATAGCCAGCATTTCATCTGCCACCTCTTCCATCGGAAGTTTATTATAATGTGACAAATAACCAAGCATTCTTGTGGCTGTCCAATCCGTATTCAAATTCAATGTAATCTGCTCACAGAATTCTTTTAGATAACCACGCTTCAACATTACATCATATAGTTCCATACTTTTTGCCGTTCTTGGTTTCATAAATCTTCCTTTTCTATTCTTTTATCCGCCTATATGACAATTCCATTGCAATGGTCAATCTCGTGCTGAATGATCTGTGCCGTCCAACCGGAATACCATTCTTTGGCATTAATTCCATCCCTTCCATATGTCAGGCTGATATCTAAGTGTAGGCTGCTTTCCGTTTCTGAGAACCTAGTCAAATGCCCCGCACACGACAACGTATGCAGGGCATCACATCTGTGCCATTTTCGTCAGCAATCATATATCTGCTCATCTGTTATACATAATTAGTTTTGCTTTTGCGCAATCAGTTCCTGCAGCCTTGCTATTTCAGCCTCATAATTACTACGTTCTTGTTCAAATTGCCGCGCAGCTTCAACAACATTTCTGTGTTCCTGCTCTGCCCGTTCCTTAGCTTCTTCAGCATCTTTGCGCGCTTCTGCAATCTGTTCATTTGCTTCTGCAAGCTGCTCATTCGCTTCTGCAAGCTTTCGCGCCATCATCTTTTCATAACGATTGTATTCCTCGCGCGCCATGCACTGCTGCCGAATGATCTCGTCCGCATTCAGCTCATACATCGCCATAGCGGCTTCACTCATGTATTTGTTCTTCTCTGCTATCATGCGTAGTTCCTCCCAGGTTCCCGCCTTGAACATCCGTGCCCAGCAATCAATCTCGTAACGTCTGTCTTCCTCCGTTGCAAGG
>JALFNQ010000203.1 GCA_022773965.1 Lachnospiraceae bacterium | reverse complement strand
CTGCTTCGTATGCTGTCTGGTTGTGTTTGAAGAGATGAAGACTCATTCGCGTTCACGCTCCCAACTGTTCAGTACCCGGTGTTTTTTTCGTAGATATATATAATCTACGAAAACGATAGCTTCTTATTTTTGCGCTTATTTTGACTAAAACCATAGTTAATCTTAGCCCTCTGCGTATATTTTGTCAAGGTAAACCCACATTTTTTTACATATATGACAAAATTGCATCATAAATCTGCTAAAATCATGCAGAATATTTAACATTTCTAGTAAAAAAATCTAACCCACCATCATTTTAACCCTGAAAAGATTTTATTAGGGGTCAAATAAGGGGTCAAATCGACTTTTGACCCGGATAAAGCCCTAAAATACGCGCTCTTTCGTAGATTATATATATCTACGAAAAAAATAGCTTCTTTTTCCTTTCAAAATCATCTATCCATGATCACTATATTCATGATTGCGCTCAATGCGTAACACTTTAAATGTATCGCCTTTTCTATATCCAAATACACGCAATACAGAGCTTGCCCGGAATTTCATGATCGTCTTATTCTGATACATCGTGCCATTAAACCAGTTATTTTTCGGCGAATCCGGCTTATACTTTTTTAACTCTAAGCCATCATCAACAGCAATTGTTTCCCAAGATTCATGTTTATTAAATTTGTCCATAGAAGACAGCACCTCTTCAAACTCATCCTGCTCCAAACAATTTGCTCCGAATCTTTTTTCCAAATTTGAACAATCGATTCTCGTATTTTCATATCGAATCTTCAACATATCGTCTCTATCCAGCTTCAGTCGTTCTCCAACTGCCTCAACCAGATACTGTGGAGTATACATGGAATGGACAATGACTGCATCCGTATTTTTATACACCGTCAGCTTACGATCCATATACTTTGCTGATGCAAATGATACTAAGCTTTGATCTTTTTCAGCGGCTTCTGCAATGCCCGTAGCAGTAATTTCATGATCTTCCAACATATAACGTACACTCAGGTCATGAGCCGGATCATCATCCCAAAACGGCAGTGTATAGATTTCCTGCTCTAAAGCAATCTGAAATGCCAGCAAAGACTCTACACAAACACACTCTCTTAAATGTAACAGCTTTTTATCAGCCGTTATATTACATTTGTAAAGATCTTTGATCTTGCTGATCTTATTCGTTTTATCTTTATAAATGATTTGAAAGCACTTAATATTATTTTCAAGCGATTTCAAAAAATCTTCTATACTCTCAAATTGCCCATGCAATGATTTCTCATTAAGTATAAATTCCAATCTACCACCCCAAAATCACATCCAGATCTTTTTTTGTCTGGTCAAATAATCCGTCCTTCGGATTGATCACTTTGCCCTCATCATCCAGTTGAATTTGAATCGGATCACTACAACCATTCTTCTTTCTGTCAAAGAAATAGATTGCAACATTTTCATTATCTACATAATCCTTATGAACACATTTGCGAACACCATTATAGATATGGTCACTATGTGTCTCCAATATGATCTGTATACCCTTCTGCGCTAAAAATGCCAAAAATGTCACAAACTCTGTCTGCCCTGCCGGATGAAGATGTATCTCCGGATTTTCTACAATCAAGAGATCTCCTTCTTTACAGGATAGTGCCGCAATAATGATTTCCGCAATATATGAAACACCCGTCCCCACATTCTTAGGACTAAGATCATTTCCTATTTCCCGCTGACCATAGGATACTCTGATCAGAGATGTTCGCTCGATTTCTTCTGCGCGAACAGTATATCCTAAAATTTTATCAAGCCAATAATCTACCTGTCCGCCAAATGTCAGTTTTTCGTTAAAGTCATAAACCAATTCATTATTTTCCCAATTATCCTGTCCATGCTTCGCCAGATAATCAAATGCATATTCGCAATTGATTCCTATCTGGTTTTCATCACTGATATTTTTTTGATATGTTTCTTTGACTCCCACACGATCTGCTGCTATATAGCGTATCGAATGCTCTGTTGTAAAAAAATCCCCATTATATTCATAATTACTGTCCGAAACAACTGTCATTTGATAGCAGTCATTCATATTGATAACTATTTCTTCACTACCGACCAGCTTATTTTTCAAGTCTCTCACAGTTCCCAGATCAATATATTTTCCACTAAAGGGTCTATAATTGCCATTGCATTGTGCAGCTGCCAGAATCGCCTGTATGACTGTGGATTTCCCAACAGAATTTTTCCCAGCCAAAATATTAAAATTTTTCAGATGCAAGGTCTCGTCATCAAAACACTTTAATCCTTTGATTCTAATTGTATTGATCATTATTTATACTCCTTGACAATTCATTTAATGCCCGCTTGATATCTGTTTTTGAAAAGGGGGAATTCTTCAAAATTCTCACCACTCTACTCCACAAGGGTGAATGTAATAGCAATACAGCCATCTTACTTTGCGTTCTCCCCTTATATCTCCCCATATCCAATGCACATAAAAACAGCCCCCAATATTTATTTTCAATGTTTTTTAAACTTTCACGTTCAAATAAGTATTGCCTTGCAAATGGATAGAAACCTTTTAAACATTGCTCTACATCACCTAAAAAAGCAGTTACTGCATGCCCACTGCTACTCATAGTAATCATTGTTTCTTCCAGAAGCTGCTGTTCCCTCATATTTGTTTGCTGTTGCCACCTATTTCGATACACCAACCATATCATGACCATATACAGTGTTCGATAGCGGTCAATAGCAGTAAACAATCGTTTTTCGCCTTCATGGATCATCCGCCAGGTCGTATTTGAAACATCTGATAAAATTTGTATTTTTTTCCTGTCATAAATGCTCTCTCTGACCGATTGTTCCGTTGTTGCACTCCATGATCCTGCCAGCTTTCCAATCTGCATGTGCAAATACAACGGCGTTCGATAGTCAACAATCCGCAAACCGATCTGTGTATCATATAATCGTGCGACATACCGTTTATCATGCAGGGAGAAAATATCGCCATTATTTATCACTGTCTGCTCATAATAGATGTCCGCACTGATTTTCCCGCGCAAAAATGATATGAGCAGTTTTAGTTTTCCATCCGACTCTAATACCAGGAAATCACCATTCTGCATTTCTGAAATATAGACATCCGGCACTGGCACTCCCATCCATATTGCATCGAGCAGATCCGCCAACACTTTCTTGTCATTTTTTTTCTCGGCGACTGCCCTTTTTGCAAAATGTAGTCTTCCATCTATATACATTTCATACAATTGATCTAATGTATATTTTTTTTCATAGATTTCCACTGCATTAAAGTCCATTCCACATACTCCCGCTTCATGCACCCATGTTTTTCTCATTCACATGAAATCGTGCACGACACTCTTAAAATATTTGACAGCTGCATTTTATGTTATGCATCAACTAGCTATATTCTACCAAACCAAAAGAAAAAGGACAACCTATTTTCGGCTGTCCTTTAACGAATCAATCTATTGTATCGACAAATAAGAATACCCCATCAAACTCTCATCCACCTCGCGGGCTACCTCCCGGCCCTCGCGGATCGCCCATACGACCAGCGACTGGCCGCGGTGCATATCTCCTGCGGTGTAGACGTGGTCTACATTTGTCTTGTATTTTCCGGCTGCGGTGGCCACATTTGTGCGCTCATTGACATTCACGCCAAATGCCTTTGTCACGTAAGCCTCGCTGCCGAGGAATCCGGCTGCAATGAGAACGATATCGGCAGGCATCCGTTTCTCGCTGCCCTCCACCTCGCGCATCACCATGCGTCCGGTCTTCTCATCTTTTACGCTCTCCAAGCGGACGGTCACAAGCTCTTTCAGATTGCCATTTTTATCCTTTACAAACTCTTTGACCGTAGTCTGATAGATGCGCGGATCGTGTCCGAATACTGCGATTGCTTCCTCCTGACCGTAATCGGTCTTGCATACCTTGGGCCACTCCGGCCAGGGGTTATTTTCTGCACGCTTGTCAGGTGCCTTCGGCATCATTTCCAGCTGGGTCACAGACGCAGCTCCCAGACGGATGCTGGTGCCCACACAGTCATTTCCGGTATCTCCGCCACCGATGATGACCACATGCTTATTTTTCACATCTACATATTTGTTATCCTTCAGATCGGAATCCAAAAGACTCTTTGTCACGCCGCTTAAGAAATCCACTGCAAAATAGATGCCCTTCGCATCCCTGCCGGGTGCTTTGATATCTCTCGGATTTTTTGCGCCGCAGGCTAAGATCACGCGGTCGTAGTCCTTTAACAATTTGGCGGGCTTTACATCCTTTCCCACATCTGCGCCGGTCACAAAGGTCACGCCCTCCTGCTCCATAATCTTTACCTTCCGGTCAATGATATGCTTCTCCAGCTTCATATTCGGAATACCGTACATGAGCAGTCCACCCACGCGGTCTGCGCGCTCGTATACAGTCACGCTGTGTCCACGCTTGTTCAGCTGGTCTGCGGCAGCCAGCCCGGCAGGGCCGGAACCGATGATCGCCACCTTTTTTCCGGTGCGCACCTTCGGCGGTTTTGCAGCTGCATAACCATGTGCATAGGCATATTCGATAATGCCGTGCTCATTTTCCTTTGTAGTAACGCTCTCGCCGTAATTTCCACAGGTACATGCCGCCTCACAGAGCGCCGGGCAGACCCGGGAAGTAAATTCCGGGAAATTGTTCGTCTTTTTCAGGCGATGATACGCCTGCTCCCAGTTGCCGCGATATACCAGGTCATTCCACTCCGGCACAAGATTGTGCAGCGGACATCCGCTGGTCATTCCCATGATCGTCATGCCCGCCTGACAGAACGGCACACCGCATGACATACATCTTGCACCCTGCTCTTTTTGCTCCTCGAGGGAGAGCGGTGTATGGAACTCGCGGAAATTTTTTATACGTTCCTTCGGATCGACCGCAGCAGCGGTCTTTCTCTCATAATCTAAAAATCCAGTCGGTTTTCCCATTTCCTGTTCTCCTCCTTAATGCTTTGCATTTGCATAAAATGCTTCGATCTGTGCCTGTTCAGAGCTCAGGCCCTTCTCTTCCATCTGTACGATCGCCATCATCATCCGGTTATAGTCATAAGGGATGATCTTCTTGAATTTCGGCAGATAATCTGCAAAATGATCCAGGATCTCCTTGCCCTTCTCGGAATTTGTCAGTGTGACATGCTCTCCTATGAGCTCCTTGAGCTCCAGCACATCATATTTGCTTGTGAGGGCTTCCGTAAATACCATTTCCTTATTGGTTCTCGTATAAAGGTCATTGTCCTCATCCAGCACATAGGCGATACCACCGCTCATACCTGCTGCAAAGTTCTTTCCAGTCTTTCCAAGGACAACCACACGTCCTCCGGTCATGTATTCACATCCGTGATCGCCAACACCCTCCACGACTGCCACTGCTCCGGAGTTACGAACGCAGAAGCGCTCGCCGGCAACACCGTTGATAAATGCTTTTCCGCTGGTCGCACCGTAAAGTGCCACGTTACCGATGATAATGTTTTCGTCCTTTTTATATCTCACGCCTGCAGGCGGATAAACGATCAGCTTTCCACCGGAGAGACCTTTTCCAAAGTAGTCGTTGGAATCGCCGACCAGCTCCAGCGTCAGTCCTTTCGGGATAAAGGCTCCAAAGCTCTGTCCGCCGGCTCCCTTACATTTTACAACGTAAGTGTCATCCTCCAGCGTGGTTCCGTATTTTTTCGTGATCTCGGATCCAAAGATCGTACCAAAGGAACGGTCAGTATTGGTCAGTTCTACCTCTACCACACGTTTTTGTCCGCTGTCCAGCGCACTCTTAAACTGCCTGAGCAGGATAGTCTCATCCTTCGTCTTTTCCAGTTCAAAATCATAGACCTTCTTCGGGTTAAAGGTGAATTTCTCCTTTGTTCCAACATAAGGATTATATAAAATATTGGTAAGGTCTACTTTTTTCTGTTTCTCGTTCAGATCGTCACGAACGCGGAGCAGGTCACTTCTGCCTACCAGCTCATCGACGGTGCGCACGCCAAGGCGTGCCATATGCTCTCTTAAATCCTCTGCGATAAAACGCATGAAGTTCACCACATACTCCGGCTTTCCTGCAAAACGCTTGCGCAGCTCCGGGTTCTGTGTTGCCACACCGGCAGGACAGGTATCCAGATTGCAGACACGCATCATGATACAGCCCATCGTTACAAGGGGTGCTGTCGCAAAACCAAATTCCTCTGCACCCAGCATTGCGGCGATGGCCACGTCACGTCCGCTCATCAGCTTTCCATCTGTCTCCACGCGTACTTTTTCACGCAATCCGTTCATGATCAGCGTCTGGTGTGTCTCCGCCAGTCCCAGCTCCCAGGGAAGTCCTGCATTGTGGATAGAGCTTCTCGGTGCTGCACCGGTTCCTCCGTCATATCCGGAGATCAGGATGACCTGCGCTCCTGCCTTTGCCACACCGGCTGCGACCGTTCCGACACCTGCCTCTGAGACAAGCTTTACGGAAATACGGGCATCGCGGTTGGAGTTTTTCAGGTCATAAATGAGCTGCTCCAGATCCTCAATGGAATAAATATCATGATGAGGCGGCGGTGAGATCAGTGATACACCTGGGGTGGAATGTCTCGTCTTTGCGATCCAGGGATATACCTTTGCTCCCGGCAGATGACCGCCTTCACCGGGCTTTGCGCCCTGTGCCATCTTGATCTGAATTTCCTGTGCACTGACAAGATAGGTACTTGTAACGCCAAAACGTCCGCTGGCCACCTGTTTGATCGCCGAGCAGCGGTTGAGCCCGTCCGGACCGATCTTCAGACGGTCTAAGCTCTCACCACCCTCACCAGTATTGGACTTTCCGTGGATCATGTTCATGGCGATTGCCAGTGTTTCATGGGCTTCCTGTGAGATGGAGCCATAACTCATGGCACCGGTCTTAAATCGTGTCACGATGGAGTCCACGCTCTCTACTTCCTCGATGGGCACGCCTTTTTTCGGATAGTTGAAGTCCAGCATACCGCGGATATAGTTGCGGTTTTCCAGCTCATTGACTGCTTTTTCATATTCCTTGAACATTGCATAGTCACCGCGCTTTGTGGACTCCTGCAGCAGATGGATCGTGAGCGGATTGTACAGATGCTCATCCGCGCCGCTGCGCATGGAATGACGTCCAACAGAGTCAAGGGTCAGGTCATTTTCCAGACCAAGCGGATCATATGCTTCTGAGTGCAGGAAGTTCACCTGCTCCTCAATATCCTTTAAGGTAATACCGCCGATACGGCTGACGGTATTTGTAAAATATTTGTCAATGACAGATTTATCAATACCGATCGCCTCAAAGATCTTGGAGCCCTGATAGGACTGGATCGTGGAAATACCCATTTTTGCTGCAATCTTTACGATACCGTTGATCACTGCATGATTGTAATCTTCGATAGCTGCATAGTAATCCTTGTCGAGCATATGCTCATCCACCAGCTGCTTCACGGTATCCTGTGCCAGATAAGGATTGACTGCACAGGCTCCGTAGCCCAGCAGAGTGGCAAAATGATGTACCTCATGTGGCTCACCGGACTCCAGAATAATGGCAAGCGCGGTTCTCTTCTTTGTAATGACCAGATGCTCATGCAGCGCTGCGACTGCAAGCAGTGACGGGATCGCCACATGGTTTTCGTCTACACCACGGTCAGAAAGGATCAAAATATTTGCTCCATCACGATATGCACGGTCTGCCTCCACAAACAGACGGTCGATCGCCTTTTCCAGACTCGTGTTCTTATAATAGGTAATCGGAATGTCTGCCACATGAAAACCTTCCTTATTTATAGCTCTGATCTTCATGAGATCCGTATTGGTCAGGATCGGATTGTTGACCTTGATCACATGACAGTTTTCCGGCTTTTCTAATAACAGGTTTCCGTCCTCACCGATATAAGTCGTGGTGGAAGTGACGATCTTCTCACGGATCGAGTCGATAGGCGGGTTGGTGACCTGCGCAAACAACTGCTTGAAGTAGTTAAATAACGGCTGGTATTTTCCATCCAGCACCGCAAGGGGAATATCCATACCCATGGCACTGGTGGATTCTCCGCCATTCTGCGCCATCGGTAAAATAACCTCTTTTAACGACTCGTAGGAATAACCAAAAGCCTTCATCATGCGCTGGCGTTCCTCGTAGCTGTACTCCGGCACACGCTGATTGGGGATGCGCAGATCCTTTAACTGTACCAGATTCCGGTCAAGCCACTCGCCGTAAGGCTGCCTGCCTGCATAATAATTTTTCAACTCCTCGTCGTCGATAATGCGTCCTTGTCTCGTATCTACAAGAAGCATTTTTCCGGGGCGAAGGCGATCCTTTGCCACGATATGTGTCGGATCGATATCCAGCACACCCACCTCTGAGGAAAGGATGAGCTGGTCATTGTC
>JALFNQ010000134.1 GCA_022773965.1 Lachnospiraceae bacterium | reverse complement strand
GATGGCCTTCTCACAATCCAGTTCCTTTGCAAGCTGCAGGATCGGAGGAACTCCGATGCCGCCACCGAGAAGCAGCGCTCGCTTGCTTTTTTTCGGATAGCCATTGCCAAGGGGACCTACCACCCGCAGCTGTGCTCCTGTATGATAAGCAGAAAACTCTTCGGTTCCCTTTCCAACGACACGATATACCAGCCGGATCGCATGATCCCCGCGATCGATCTCACAGATACTGATAGGACGCGGAAGAAGCCTGCTGCCATCTGTACAATAAACCGCTACAAACTGCCCGGGCTTTGCGAAATCCGCGATCTGCTCTGTCCGAAGCCACATACTGTATACATCTGTCGCGATCTCTTCCTGACGGATGATGATCGCATTCTCTAAAACCTTATCTGTCATTTGATGCTCCCGTCTTATGCTTTTGCATAATCTTTATTTGTTTTGTAATGCTCCTGCGATATCAGCGATCATATCTTCTACTGCCAGCCGGGATGCATCTGCATAATTCTCCGGTGTGATACCCTGATCCTTATATTTATCCTGCTTATAGGCAGCGATGATACCTCGTGAGGAATTGACGATCGCACCAAGTCCATCCTCGTTAAAGAAATGAACCAGATCCTTACCCTGTCCGCCCTGTGCACCATAACCCGGCACCAGAATCAAGGACTTCGGCATCACTTTTCTCAAGATCTTTCCCTGCTCGGGGTAGGTGGCACCCACTACTGCACCAATATAGCTGTAGGAATCGCCCATGCAATCTGCGCCCCATTCAGCAACCTTCTCACCAACGTACTCATACAGCGGTCTGCCATCGATCAGACGATCCTGGAACTCACCGCTGGAGGGATTTGAGGTCTTTACAAGAATAAACAGACCCTTCTTTTCCTCCCTGCACACATCCACAAAGGGCTTGATCCCGTCTGTTCCGAGATATGGATTGACCGTTGCAAAATCCTCGTTAAAGGTACTGTAGGACTTGGTGCCGATCTGCACCTTTCCCAGGTGTCCGGTGGCATAAGCTGCGGAGGTAGAACCTATATCACCACGCTTCACATCGCCAATGACTACCAGCCCTTTCTCATGACAGTAGTCCACGGTCTTCTGAAATGCCTTTAATCCCTCGATGCCAAACTGTTCATACATAGCAATCTGGGGCTTTACTGCCGGAATCAGGTCATATACTGCATCGACGATCCCTTTATTATACTGCCAGATTGCCTCAGCTGCACCTTCTGGTGTCTCCCCGAACTGAGCAAAGGCAGCCTGTAAAATATGCTCCGGCACATAAGAAAGCATCGGATCAAGTCCAACTACGATGGGCGCATTTGTTTTTTTGATTTTTTCTATTAATTTGTTGATCATTTTTTCTTTTCCTCACTCTCATACTGGTATACGATGTCCCCGCCAATAATTGTAGTGTCCACGCGTCCGGTTACCTTTCTGCCATGGAACGGTGTGTTCTGACTCTTTGACACAAACGTTTTCTTGTCGATCGTATAGACCGCATCCGGATCAAAAATAACCAGATCCGCATCCTTTCCCTCGGTGATCGTGCCCGCATCCAGACGGAGCACCTTTGCCGGATTGTAGCTCATCTTTTCAGCCATCTGAAGAGGCGTGAGCACGTCCTTTAACACCAGCTCTGAATAGGTCAGAGCTGCCGCTGTCTCCAGCCCGACTATGCCAAAGGGTGCCTCCCGCATACCTTTATTTTTATCTGCTGCGCTGTGGGGTGCATGATCCGTAGCAATACAATCGATCGCACCGTCCCGCAATCCCTCGATCAGGGCATCCCTGTCTGCCGCCGTGCGCAGCGGAGGATTCATCTTATAGTTGACCATCTCAAATCCGGCTTTATTCATCGGCATAGCCGACAATGTCGGCGTATCCTCCTCCGGCTTCATTGCCTTTGGTGCATCCGGAATATCATCAGACGTCAGTGTAAAATGATGCGGGCAGACCTCCGCAGTCACAGGATGACCAAGCTTCTTTGCCGCACGCAGCATATCGACTACTTCCCGTGTCGAACAGTGACACAGATGCAGTCTTGCTCCCGCCTCGGTTGCCAGCAGATAATCCCGTGCTGCAATCACATTTTCTACTGTATTGTGGATACCGGGCAGACCAAGCCGCTTGCAGTTGTCATCCTCATTGATCACACCGCCTTCCACCAGCGTTTTTTCCTCACAGTGATCCAAAAATGGAAGATCCAGCTTTGCAAGCATATGCATGGCATCTCTGCACAGCTTCGTACTCATCACAGACTTTCCGTCCTCACTGAAGGCAATCGCACCGTGCGCAGCCATGTCCTCCATGTCTGTCAGCTTCTCGCCCTCCATGCCAACCGTGATGGCCCCAGCCTGATAAATATGCACCGGGGTCACACTTTTTCCCTTATTGAGCACGTAGCTGAGTACATCCGAATTGTCAACGACCGGCTTCGTATTCGGCATTGCCATGATCGTTGTATAGCCGCCCTTTGCAGCTGCCGCTGCTCCGGTCTCGATCGTCTCTTTATCGGTCTGACCCGGATCGCGCAGGTGCACATGCAGGTCAATAAATCCTGGCATCACATATTTTCCTGATGCATCTATCGTCTCATCCGCCTTTTCCTTTAGCTTTGTCCCGATTTTTTTTACGACACCGTCATCGATGAAGATGTCTGCTATTTTATCTGTATCGGTCGCCGGGTCCAATACACGACCGCCTTTAATCATCAGTGACATGTTTTTTCCTCCTCACTGCCTTGGCTCTGAATAAATTCATTTTATCATATGCGCCTTAGAATCGCAACGCACTTTCCCATCATTTTGGTTCCCGGTGCTGCACATCTTTGGCACGTATTCCGCAGTAAATGTTGGATGCTGAGTGAATAGCTACTGCACATCTCCAAAGGCCGCCAGCGGGTACAGTGCCTGCGGCACATATGCCTGTATAAAGATCCCGTCCTCCCGGTAATCCTCCGTCACCAGTTCGCCTGCTGCGCGGATCTTTGCAAGAATGCCGCTCTCCGAATACGGAAGCAGCCGCTCCATAAAAATCTTGTTCTCACGCAGCATCGTTCCCAGCGTCTGCTTTACTTCCTCCAGACCACTTCCGGTCTTTGCAGAGATACGAAGCGTATGATCCGCATGGGAATCGTGCAAGATATCCGGTTCCGTCACCAGATCCTGTTTGTTAAACAGCGTCAGTACCGGTTTCTGCTCCACGCCCAGCTTACGCAGCGTTTCATATACAATATACATCTGTTTTTCCATCTGTGGATTGGAAGCATCCACAACATGTATAATGTAATCTGCATATTTTGCTTCTTCCAGCGTTGAGCGGAATGCATCGATCAGGTGATGGGGAAGCTTCCTGATAAATCCGACCGTATCTGTCAGCAAAATCTCCTGCTTGCCTGGCAGCTTTAACAGACGGGTCGTGGGATCCAGTGTGGCAAACAGCGCATCCATCTCCAACACAGCCGCGTCTGTCAGATGATTGAGCAGCGTTGACTTTCCTGCATTTGTATAACCAACGATCGCTGCTACCGGCTGATTTTCCCGGATCCGGCGGCTTCTTGTGACCTCTCTGTGCTGTACCACCTCCGTCAGCTCCCGCTTTAGCTGCGAGATACGGGTTGCGATCAGACGCCGGTCCATCTCCAGTTTTTTCTCGCCCGGCCCTCTCGTTCCGATACCACCACCCAGCCTTGACATGGATCTTCCATAGCCGGTGAGACGTGTCATCTCATAGCGCAGCTGTGCCAGCTCCACCTGTATTTTTCCCTCGCTGGTACTGGCTCTGCCGGCAAAAATGTCCAGAATGACCAGTGTGCGATCCATGACCTTCGTGTCAAGCAGATCAGCTAAATTTCGCATCTGTGCCGGAGTCAGTTCATCATCACACACCACTCCTGTGGCACCTCTCTCGATCACAAGCTCCCGGATCTCCTGCACCTTACCCGTGCCCACATAAGTTCCCGGATGTCTGCGCTCCAGCTTCTGAATGACTGTACCCACAGCAGTGGCACCGGCGGTGCGCACCAATTCCGAAAGCTCTGCCAGAGAATCCTCCGCATCATCACCATCCTGCTCGCTGACGCCAACCAGGATCACGCGCTCCTCTATCTCTTTATTTTCATGCATATCTGATTTCCTTCCTGTATGTTATGTTCTGTCACTTACCGGCAATATCGATGCACCTGCTCCGTTGCATTTGAACCCCGCCTGAAATGTACCCCTGTTTCCTCTATGGAGCCGCAGTTTCCTGTGATGCTTCTGTTTCTTGTGATTCCTCCGCATCCTGTGCAGCCTCCTCCGCTGCTGCCTGCTCTGCTTCCTTTTTCTCCTCTTCCATCTGTTCTGCCACCGAAGTCCGAGTCTTTAAAAACAGATACTCTCTGGCTGCCTGCTCATCTTCAGGATAATCCAGCACATACTGTGCCATTTTATCCTTCGCCTGCGCAAATTCATACATCTGCTCCAGCGCAGCGATCTCTCCCCTGCGCAACAGCTGTTCATTGACAGGATTCGTGGTCTTTAACCCCTTCTGGTAATAGGCACATGCATCCGCATAGGCTTCCTTTTCCATTGCCATATTTCCAAGCTCCTCTAAAACGATCGAGTCATCCGCATGATCCTCAGCATAAGCCTGATAGTACTTTGTGGCCGTCTGGTCATCCCCCAGCTTTTCAGCGGTCTGTGCCAGATACAGCTCCGCCTTGTCGTCCTCACCTTCCTTTTGTTCAATCGCTACCGCCTGTGCAAGCTCCTCCTTCGCCTTCTCATAATCGCCCATCAAATAATAAATATAGCCGCGGTTTGCCAGATAGGAACGACCTTTTCCTTTCAGCTCCAACGCTTCATTTAAATATTTCTCACCATCAGTCTTCATGCCCGCACGATTTAAATTCTCATAAAGCTGAATATAAATTTCATAATCCGCATCTGCATACTTTGCCGCCTGCTCATAATCCGCAAGAGCCTTTTTTGAGTCTCCCTGCTGTAAATACAAATTTCCTCTCAAATAATATGCAGTTGCATAACTCTTGTCATAGTCCAGCACCGCGTCACACACCGCCAGCGCCTCCTCCGGCTGACCATTTAAATAAAAGGCCTCTGCCTTCTGCATGCAGATATCCAGCTCCAGATTCCGGATCATTCCCTTGGACTGATCCAGTGCCAGCTGAAAATTATCGATCGCCTCCGCATAATCACCCTTCGCCATGGCGTTGATCCCGATCTTGCGGTAGGCCAGTGCATTTTCCGTCTTCTGCTGCCCGCATCCGGTGAGCAGGAACCCCATACCGACCAAAAGTGCTGCCTTTGCAAGCTGCCGGCACATACGGTTTTTATTCTTCTTTGTATTCGTTTTTGTATTAGTCTGTCTGTTTTTTTTCATTTTATTTCACTCCTGTTTCATACTCCATTTCTAGCATACCAAAAATCCATTTGCATTTCTATAGGAAATCTAATAGAATGTATACAATAACTACAACATACAGGAGGAACTTTATGAGTTACGAAATTCGTGATATAAATCTTGCGCCCTCCGGCGAACATAAAATCGACTGGGTGCGCAAAAATTGCCCGCTTTTACGTTCTTTAGAGGATGATTTTTCCAAAGAAAAGCCCTTTGCGGGCGTACGTATCGCCCTCTCCATCCACTTAGAGGCAAAAACCGCATATCTGTGCAAGGTACTGGCAGCCGGAGGAGCCGAGATGTACATCACCGGCAGCAATCCCCTCTCCACACAGGATGACGTTGCGGCTGCCCTCGTAAAGGCAGGCTTAAATGTGTTTGCATGGTACAACTCTACCGAAGAGGAGTATAACCGCCATATCACTATGGTTTTGGAGAACAACTGCAACATCATCATCGACGATGGCGGTGATCTTGTAAACATGCTCCACACCTCCATGCGCGACCGCCTGCAGTATGTCATCGGCGGCTGTGAGGAGACGACCACCGGTATTATCCGCCTCGCTGCCATGGCAAAGGAGGACAAGCTGGAGTTCCCGATGGTCATGGTAAACAACGCGGACTGCAAACATTTATTCGACAACCGCTACGGCACCGGTCAGTCCGTATGGGACGGCATCAACCGCACGACCAACCTGATCGTAGCCGGAAAAATTGTTGTCGTTGCCGGATACGGCTGGTGTGGAAAAGGTGTATCCATGCGTGCAAAAGCACTGGGTGCCCGTGTGATCATCACGGAGATCGACCCGATCAAGGCGATCGAGGCTGTCATGGACGGCTTTGATGTCATGCCGATGCACGAGGCTGCAAAGGTCGGCGATTTCTTTATCACCGTGACCGGCTGTGCAGGCGTCATCACCTGTGAGGATATGAAGGTCATGAAGGATGGTGCCATTCTTTGCAATGCCGGACATTTTGATGTAGAGATCGATATGGCCGGACTACGCGCGATGTGTACTGCATCCTTTGAGCAGAGAAACAACATCATGGGCTACACCATAGAAGAAGGCCAGACGATCTATGTACTGGGCGAGGGACGTCTGGTGAATCTTGCCTGCGGCGATGGACATCCTGCCGAGATCATGGACATGAGCTTTGCGATCCAGGCACTCTCCGCACGCTATCTCGTACAGCACAAGGGTAAACTTACAGAAAAGCTGATCGTTGTTCCCAAAGAAGTAGATAACGAAGTAGCCGTTCGCAAACTGAATTTCCTCGGAAAACAGATCGACACACTGACACCGGAGCAGGAAAAATATCTGTATTCTTCAACAATTTAAAAACTTGTATCAAATAAAACAAGAGAAGCGGAAAACCGCTTCTCTTATCTTGTACACTTCTTACTCATCCGAAAACAATTCTTTCCGGCTTTTTTCGCCATGTCCAAAGCCTTATCCGCTGCCTGATACAACTCATCAAAGCTCTTTCCGCAATTCGGGAATTTGCTGACACCACAGGAACAGGTCACCGGAATCTCCTTGATATCAAAAGCCAGCTGCGACTGCAGATGTGCCATACGCACCAGCAGTTCATCTGATTCTACCGCAGCATTCATAAATACTGCAAAACGGTCACCACTGATACGTCCCACTACATCAATGTCACGAAAACAGCCTGCCAGCCTGTCTGCCACCTCATGCAATACCTTGTCAGCCATTGCATAACCATGCTGACTGACCAGATCTTTATAGTCATCAATATCGATACTGATAAAATAAAACTCCCGCTCAGGAGAATGCTTGATATGCTCTGTGATACGTTTTTCCAGTTCCACACGATTCCAAAGACCAGTCAGATAATCCTTCGTTGTGAGCATTTCCATCATGCGCATCTTATCGAGAATCTCCTGCTCCTCATGCTTCATCTGCTCACCCCGCACAGACATCACGCGACTTAAGCACTCATGCATCTGCTCCTTGGAATAAGGCTTTGTGATATAGGCATCCGCCCCGGCCGAAAGTACCTTTTCCACCGTATCTCCGCTTCCATGGGTAGATACAATGATCGGTATACGATCCATCAGCGGATCCTTTTTGATCTCACGGATCAGCTCCGCACCCTCCATATCAGGCAGATGCGCATCCATCAGAACAATATCCGCACGCTTGATATGCTTTAAATACTGGAGTGCAGCTCTGCCGCCGGTGGCCTCCACAATCGAATAAGCATTTTTAAAATATTCTGTCAGCATCGCGCGGTTGACAGCCAGCCCGTCCACGATGAGCATCGTCTGAAACTCCCCTTCATGGGCCGTAGAAAACCGGATCGTCTGGTCGCTTGCATCCTCTAACGTCCGTCCAGACTTTCGTAATACCTCTTCAAAGTCTTTGTCCGGCAAAGGCTTTGAAAAATAATAGCCCTGTGCCAGATTACAATCCATACCACGCAGCAGATCCAGCTGTTCTCTCGTCTCTACGCCTTCAGCGATCACATACAGATTCATCCATTTTGCAAGTCCGATCACAAAGCTCATGATACTGCGGGAATTATCCTTCTCTGAATAATTCTGGACAAATTTCATATCTAACTTCAGAATATCGATCGGCATGGCAGCCAGCATATTCAAGGAAGAATAGCCACTGCCAAAATCATCCATTTCAATCGTAAAGCCGGCCTTTTTTAGTTGCTCCACAACCTCCAGAAGCTGATCCGGATTCTCCACATAAGCGCTCTCCGTGATCTCCAGATGTAAATGCTTTGGCTCCAGGCCGTGCCTGTGTACAATGTCCACAAGAATCTGCGGCAAATTGGGCTTGTACATATCCTTGCGGGACACATTCACAGAAATCGGTACAAAACGGTCGTATTTATCCAGCCATTCACGAATCTTCTCGCATGCCTTGTCCCAGACAAACATGTCCACCTCTGTGATAAATCCATTACTCTCAAAAATTGGAATAAACTCACCCGGAGACATAAACCCGTTTTGCGGATGAATCCAACGAACCAACGCCTCTGCGCCGGATAATGTCTCGGAAAAAATATCATATTTCGGCTGGAAATACACCTGAAACTGCTGTTCCTTCAGTGCCTGCTCCATATCATCCGTAATACGCTGCTCCATCAGCAACTGCTTGCGCAGGGAATCATCATAAAAACAGATCTCAGCCACATACTGACCTTTCACCTGATTGGCAGCGATCTGCGCACGGTCACACATACTGTCAATCTCCATCTCGCGGTCGCTGATCTCGTACACACCAAATTTCAGCGCAATCTTCATATCCAGCGGAAACTTCTGCAAATATTGCACCAGCTCTGTATGCCGATTCTTGATATAGCAGTAATCCCTCCGCTCTACCAGAAGGAAAAAATGATCCGCATAAGAACGTGCGCAGATACAATTTTTCGTATCCGCATAATACTGGAGCATCTTTGCCAGATACGCCAGCAGCTCGTCACCGGTCTCCTGTCCATAGGACTCGTTAACCAGCTTGAAACGATCGATATCCACTGCAATGATATTCCACTCCACGTCCGTCTGCTCCCGCAGGATACGGGCTGCGTGTTCTGCAAATGCAACCTTTGTATACAGACCAGTCACCTCGTCACGCTGTAAGGCATCAATCTTCTTACTCGCTTCATTCATCCGGATCACATTGGAAAGGCGGTGCTTTAAAATACCTTCGTTGTATGGCTTGGAGATAAAATCGCTGGCACCGAGACGCAAGGCAGTCAGTTCTGACTCCTCGCTGTCCTTCTCACTGGTGACAACGACCGGTACGCACCCAAGCAGGCCGTTTTCACCCATCACGCGAAGCAGCTCAAAACCATCCATCACAGGCATCACGATGTCCAGCAGGATGGCAGAGATCACCTCCATCTGCTCCTTTAGAATCTCCAGAGCCTCTCTGCCATTATTCGCAGTCAGAAGCTCATAGTCATTCTTTAAAAAATCTGATAAAATTATCCGGTCAAACTCCTGGTCTTCTACGATCAGAATTGTTCGTTTTAGCTGCACCTGATTCACGGTTGATCCTCCCCCGAATCTACACTCAAATCAATCCTGTCACATTTCCCTCAATATTTTTGCAACATTATTGTAATAAACGTGTGAAATCTCATTAAATTATAGCACGAATTGCTCTAATTTTCAACAGATGCAGCTTTATTTTTGTCTATAATTCACAATTATTCACCGTGCGAGGGAAGGGAATCACGTCACGAATATTGCTCATACCGGTCAGATACATCACGCAGCGCTCAAAGCCGAGTCCAAAGCCCGCATGACGCGCACTGCCGTATCTGCGCAGATCCAGATAAAAGTCGTAGTCCTCCTCCTTTAAGCCCAGCTCCTTGATCCGTGCCAGCAGCTTTTCGTAGTCGTCTTCTCTCTGTGATCCACCGATGATCTCACCAATTCCCGGCACCAGACAGTCTACCGCTGCCACCGTCTTTCCATCCTCGTTCAGCTTCATATAAAAAGCCTTGATCTCCTTGGGATAATCGGTCACAAATACCGGGCGCTTAAAGATCTCCTCAGTCAGATAGCGCTCATGCTCCGTCTGTAAATCCACACCCCAGGATACTTTATATTCAAACTTATCGTTGTGCTTTTCTAAAAGCCCGATTGCCTCCGTGTAGGTCACGCGGGCAAAATCTGACTCTGCCACATGATGCAAGCGATCCAGCAGTCCCTTGTCAATAAAATTGTTAAAGAAATTCATTTCCTCCGGTGCATGCTCCAGCACATAATTGATCACATATTTGAGCATTGCCTCCGCGAGATCCATATCATCCTGTAGATCTGCAAATGCCATCTCCGGCTCGATCATCCAGAATTCTGCCGCGTGGCGGGTCGTATTGGAATTCTCAGCACGGAAGGTCGGTCCAAAAGTATAAATATTTTTAAATGCCATCGCGTAGGTCTCTCCGTTGAGCTGTCCGCTGACCGTCAGATTGGTAGGTTTTCCAAAGAAATCCTGCTTATAATCCACACTGCCATCCTCGGTGCGCGGGATCTCGTTCAGATCCATCGTCGTCACCTGAAACATCTCACCAGCTCCTTCGCAGTCACTTCCCGTAATGATCGGCGTATGCACATAGACAAAGTCACGCTCCTGGAAAAACTTGTGGATGGCATAGGCGATCAGGGAGCGCACGCGGAACACTGCCTCAAAGGTATTGGTTCTCGGACGCAGATGTGAAATAGTACGCAGATACTCGAAGCTGTGCTTTTTCTTCTGAAGCGGATAGCTGGGATCCGAGGGACCTTCCACAACAACGCTTGCCGCCTGGATCTCAAAAGGCTGCTTTGCCTGCGGAGTTGCCACCAGCTCTCCCTTCACAATGATGGCAGCGCCCACATTCAATCTGCTGATCTCGTCAAAATTATCCAGACCATCACCATATACCACCTGTACCGGTTCAAAAAAAGTACCATCATTGACAACAATAAATCCAAAATTTTTTGAATTTCGGTTGCTGCGCACCCAGCCACCAATCGTCACCTGTTTCCCAAGATATTCTTCTCTGTTTCTAAATAATTCCCTTACATTTGTTAAATCCATCGTTTTATCCCCTTTTTCTATTTTTTCACGACTATTTTTTTGCGCTGCTGCACGTTTTTCGACCAGTCTACTCTGCAGCATTTTCATCCTCACCTGTATAAGTGATCTTACATTTATCCATCAGATTGGTGAGTGCATCTGTCAACAGATAGCGATGCTCCAGATAACTTCTTCCATCCTCGTAATCGCTGTCATAAGCTGCGTACAGTTCTTCCTCTGTCTCAAAGCCACCGTTTTTCATTGCATTTGAGACATATTCTGCATATCCGTCCTTATCCAGCGTCTCTCCCTCAGCCTTTACCAGCGCCTCCAGCACCAGTTCATCATCAAGATTGTTCTCCATCTCCTTTGTGATGGTAGATTTAAAATCTTCCTCAGTCATACTGTAATTGGTACTCAGATAATCTGCAAGCGTCTTGCCATCAGAGCAATTCTGCGCCGTAAACTGCTGAATATACTGATCAACCTTCATATCCAGCAGACCATCAGGTATTGCCACCTTGCTGTTTTCAATCAACTGGTTCAAAGCAGCCTCACGCTCTGCTGCCGTACGACTCTGCGCATTACTGCTCTCCATATAAGACTTGGTGTCATCATATAACGCATCTACTGAATCGTAATTCAGATTACTTGAAACATACTCATCTGTCAGGTTATCGTAACTGATGGATGACTTTTCAACGATCTTATTGACTGTCACCGTAAACACCACATCTGCACCCGCCAGATCCGCAGACTGATAATTTTCAGGGAAGGTCAGATTCAGATCCACCGTGTCACCTACATTCACACCGATCAGGCCATCCTCAAAACCGTCAATAAATGTGCCTGAACCGATCTCAAGTACATAGCCCTGCGCAGTGCCTCCCTCAAAGGCAACGCCATCTTTTTTTCCTTCATAGTCGATATTGACGCAGTCTCCCATTTCAACAGTCTGTTTATCCGTATCCTCATAGCTCGGATAATTAGCCAGCATGCTGTTGATATAGCTCACCACATCCTCGTCACTGACATCAAAGCTGCCAGAAACCTCTACCTCCATGCCATCATAATCACATAACGTCACATATTTTTCCACATCGTAGGAACGGATCTTGCTGACGCTTCTGTCACCGTCTCCACATGCAGTCGCAGACACACCCAATGCACATGTCATCACTACAGCAAACATTCTTTTTTTCATTACAGATTTCATTATTTCTACTTCCTTCTATTTGTATTTGCTTCTCGCCAAATTCGTTACATTTCAGGCTAACGTCTGAAATGTAACATTATGTTATCATAGAAACAGAGAAATGAAAAGGTTTTATTGATTTTTGTCCAAGGGAATGATACAATAATCATCGGATTGAAAAGCAAGGAGGATAAATTATGTCAACACCCATGATCGTTTTATTGGTTATCCTGGCTGTACTGATCATTGTAATGGTGGTTTTGTATTTCCTGGGAAAGAAAATGATGAAAAAGAAAGAGGAGCAGGATGCACAGATGGCAGCCGTTGCGCAGACCATCCCGATGCTCGTCATAGATAAAAAGAAAATGAAACTCTCCGAAGCCGGACTTCCCCAGGCAGTGTTAGATCAGACGCCCAAGATGATGCGCCGTTCTAAAATGCCTGTCGTAAAGGCAAAGGTTGGCCCGAAGGTGACCACTTTTCTGTGTGATGCGGAGATCTTTGATCAGATCCCTGTCAAGCAGCAGATCAAGGCAACCGTCAGCGGTCTCTACATCACCGCCATCAAGGGTATGCGCGGCCCGTTGGAAACCGTTCCTAAGAAAAAAGGATTTATGGCAAAGTTAAAGGAAAAAGCCGGAATGTAAATATGATAAATGACCCCCGAAAGTCAGATTTCATTTCTGACGACCGGAGGTCATTTTTTATTGTCTGATGCTGCTATCGCAACTGTTACTCATACTGCAGCATTGGATCCATATACTGATGCAGCGCATCCAGATATGCCTTCATCTCATTTTTCAATGAATCATCACGCAGCGCAAACTCAATATTCGCCTGAATAAATCCGGCCTTCGTACCTACATCGTAACGGTGTCCCTTAAAGTCATATGCATACACCGGCTGCTCCTTTGCCAGTCTGCGGAGCGCATCTGTCAGCTGGATCTCACCGCCCTTTCCCACATCCTGAGTCTCCAGAAGCGGGAAGATCCGTGGTGTGATAATGTATCGTCCCAGCACCGCAACATCGGTGGGCGCATCGTCCAGATCCGGTTTTTCCACCATATCATCCACCTTATAGATCCGGTCATCCACCATATGGCCATCCACAATACCATATTTATTGACTGCCTCATGTGCTACGGTCTGTACGCCCAGAATCGTCGTCTGATATTCGTTATACACCTCCAGCATCTGCTTTAAGCAGGGCTTTTTTGAAACAACAATATCATCCCCAAGCAGCACGGCGAATGGCTCCTCTCCTATGAAATGACGTGCAGCCAGAATCGCATGGCCCAGTCCTCTTGGCTCCTTCTGGCGGATGTAATGCAGATTTGCCATCTCTGAGATATCACGCACCATCTGCAGCATTTCTGTTTTCCCACTGCGTTCCAGCTCCAGTTCCAGCTCAATGGAACGGTCAAAATGATCCTCAATGGAACGCTTATTTCGTCCGGTCACGACAATAATATCCTCGATGCCGGATGAGACTGCCTCCTCAATAATATACTGGATCGTCGGCTTGTCCACGATAGGCAGCATCTCCTTGGGCTGTGCTTTTGTTGCCGGCAGAAAACGGGTGCCCAGTCCCGCTGCCGGAATGATCGCTTTTCTTACCTTCATTCGTTTACCCCTCTTCATTTTTTAATTGCCCGCTGGCTGTTATGCCGGAGCATCATCCCCTGTACTGTTTTGCCTATGCCAGTTGAAAATTTCCTGCCTCCTTGGAGCGGATGTCTATGCAGATCTCACAATCTGCCATCTTTTCATAATTCATTTCCAGCTCATAGCTGACACTGGCACGTATGTGATCTTCTGTTTCCAAAACGTCTACACCCTTCGCATCAATGCCCATCATGAGACTGCCAAAGGGCATGTTATAGCAGGTCATATTTTTCTTATTCTTCTCAAATACCATGTGCACATTGCTGACACCACGCTTCACGATATCCAGAGAATCCGGCTGCAGCTTCAGTGTGTTTTTCGTCACACCGGAAAACCCTTCTATGATCTCCTCATACATCACATAATGCTTGCCATTTTTTTTATAATATGTACCCGGACAAGTCACCTCCACCGGTTCCGGCGGCTCTTTTCCCTCCGGCATAAACTGCAGGCCGGAAATTGTTACTAATACGTCCTTTGTCATTTAGACCTCCATGTTTTTTACACGGGAAATCATAGAACCGCTCCCCATGCAATGAAAAAACTGCCATAAAAATACTTCTCACATTAGTATAGCAGTTTTTGATTTAAAATAAAACCTTTATTTCATTTAACATCGTATCATAAAACCATTCAAGTGAAAATAATGCTGCAAATTTACAATTCAGGACAAAAAAACGACATTTCAAGACATGCTCCGCTTTTTCGCATGTAAATAAGATATCATGGAGAAAGTGAGTATTCGGTATTTTTTTCTTTTACAAAGTACCACAATATCATATAATACTTGTAAATACATCAAGAAAGGAAGAAACATCATATGGGATTAATAAAAGCAGCTATGGCAGCAGCCGGAAGTACATTGGCAGATCAGTGGAAAGAGTTTTTTTACTGCGAGGCATTGAGCAGTGATGTGATGGTTGCAAAGGGTCAGAAGCGCATCGGCGGAAAATCAAGTAACAAGAAAGGAAGCGACAACATCATCTCACAGGGATCGGGAATCGCGGTCGCGGATGGTCAGTGTATGATCATTGTGGAGCAGGGCAAAATCGTGGAGTTTGCATCTGAGCCGGGCGAGTATACCTTTGATTCATCTACGGAGCCCAGCATTTTTGCAGGAAATCTCTCCAATGCGATCCTTGCAAGCTTTGATCAGTTTGCCATCCGTTTTACTTATGGCGGAAGCACCGGGAAGGACCAGCGTGTTTATTATTTTAATACGAAGGAATTGATGGACAACAAATTCGGCACGCCGAATCCGGTACCGTTTCGCGTAGTAGATTCCAGGATCGGATTAGACATCGATGTATCGCTTCGCTGCTCCGGTGTCTATTCATACAAGATTGCAGACCCCATTCTGTTCTACACCAATGTATGCGGCAATATAAGCAATGTCTTTACCCGTGATGAGATTGAAAAGCAGTTAAAGACAGAGTTCTTAAGCGCCCTTCAGCCGGCTCTTGCAAAATTATCTGCGCTGGAGATCCGTCCGAACCAGATCATTGCACACAACACAGAGCTGGAGGATGCGATGAATGAGGCACTCTCCCAGAAATGGGCAGCAACCAGAGGATTGAAAATTGTCAGCATCGCTTTAGGCTCTGTCACACTGCCCGATGAGGACGCTGAGCTGATCAAGACGATGCAGAGGAACGCTGCCCTTACGAACCCGAACATGGCAGGCGCAACACTTGTGGCAGCACAGGCAGATGCCATGAAAGCCGCTGCCGGTAACAGTGCAGGCGCCATGACAGGCTTCATGGGAATGGGCATGGCTGCCCAGGCAGGTGGCACAAATGCACAGAATCTATTTTCAATGGGTCAACAGCCCACACCTCAGCAGGCAGCGCCCCAGACAGGCGGGTGGACCTGTTCCTGCGGAACCGTAAACAGCGGTAAGTTCTGCGCGAATTGCGGTTCTCCCAAGCCTTCCACAGACTGGACCTGCTCCTGTGGAACCGTAAACAGCGGTAAGTTCTGTTCCAATTGCGGTTCTCCCAGGCCTTCCGCAGACTGGATCTGCTCCTGCGGAACGAAAAACAGCGGAAAATTCTGTTCCAACTGTGGCTCACCGAGAGTGTAGGAGGTAACTTATGGCAAATGTAAACGGATTAAAATGTCCATGCTGTGGCGGCGCCATCGAGTTTAACAGCTCTGTTCAGAAGATGAAGTGTCCCTACTGCGATACCGAATTCGAGATGGAGACACTGAAGGCATATGACGATGAGCTGAAAAGTGATGACACCACAAGCATGGATTGGAATACAGATAACATCGGGACATGGGCCGGGGAAGACGCAGGCGATCTGGGTGTCTATGTATGTCAGTCCTGCGGCGGAGAGATCGTTGCTGATGAAAATACGGCAGCCAGCATCTGCCCGTTCTGTGACAACCCGATCACATTCAAAGGGCGCTTAAAGGGCGAGCTGAAGCCGGATTATATCATTTCCTTCAAGCTCGATAAGAAGACGGCAAAAGCCAGATTTGCCGAGCATCTGAAAGGCAAAAAGCTGCTTCCCAAGGTGTTTAAGACAGAAGCACATATTGATGAGATCAAAGGTATGTACGTGCCCTACTGGCTGTTTAACAGCAAGCTGGATGTCCATATGCGCTATAAGGCAACCCGGATCAGAACCTGGAGCGACAACCGGTACAATTATACGGAGACCAGCCACTACGCAGTCATCCGCGAAGGTGACATCGCTTTTTCCCATGTGCCGGTGGACGGTTCGAAAAAGATGGCAGATGATCTGATGGAGTCCCTGGAGCCCTATGATTTCAAGGAGGCTGTTCCTTTCCAGAGCGCTTATTTTGCCGGTTTTTATGCAGATAAGTACGATGTGGATGCGAAAGAAAGTATCGCCCGTGCCAATGAGCGTATGCGCAACTCCACGGAGGTCAAATTCAGAAATACCGTGACCGGATACGCTTCTGTTGTCCCGGATGGCGGAAATATCCAGCTTGCCAAAGGAAAGACGCATTATGCCATGTATCCGGTCTGGATCTTAACGACGACCTGGAATGGCGAAAAATATCTGTTTGCAATGAACGGACAGACCGGAAAATTTGTCGGAGATCTTCCGGTAGATAAGAGCCTGATGAAAAAGCAGTTTGCAAAAGTGATGGGCATTACAACACTTGTCACCTATGCATTACTTGCTCTCATCTGGTTCATATAGGAGGTGTGCGATGAAAATGAGAAAAAATATACATAAGGTAGGTACGTTTGTGCTCTCCCTGCTGATCATGCTTGCCGTTTTATCGCCGCTGAATCTGAAAGCAGCCGATGAGCTTGCGTTTCTGGTGGATGAGGCGGGACTTCTTTCTGCCGAGGAAGCGGCTGACATTGAATCGAAGCTTTCCGGTCTGGCACAAAAATACGATATGCATTACGTCATCGTGACCTCTGAGGATCCGAATATTTCATCACCGATGGCAGCCGCAGATGGCTTTTTTGACTATAACGGATACGGCACAGGTGAGGACCGTTCGGGCGTCCTGCTGTATATCAACATGGAGACCCGCGACGTCTGGATCAGCACCAGAGGCTTTGGTATCACCGCTTTTACCGATGCCGGAATCGATTACATTCTGGATGAACTGGCAGACGGATTAGGCAGCGAGCTATATTATGATACGTTTGAAGCATACATTGCACGCTGTGATGATTTTACACTGCAGGCCAAAAACGGCACACCCTATGATGTCGACCATATGCCGCAGGAGCCCTTCCCCTTCATCGGTGGCCTGATCATGTGTATGGCGCTTGGCGCAGTCGTGGCACTCATCTATATCCTCGTACTCCGAGGACAGCTAAAGAGTGTTGCTCCCAATGAGAGCGCCATCGATTACATGAAAAAAGGAAGCATGCATGTAACCAATTCGAGAGAATTCTTCTTATACCGGACAGTCTCCCGGACGGAGCGCCCGAAGGAGAATACCTCCAGTAGCGGTGGCGGCGGATCTACCACACACGTCTCTTCCTCCGGGGCAACCCATGGAGGAGGCGGACGGAAGTTTTAATAGACAAATCCCGCAACAAAAAAACTGCTATACCAATGCTCTTTTGCATTCGTATAGCAGTTTTTCATTGAAAATAAAACCTTTATTTCAGGCCTTGATCACACCCTTGCTCGTCACAGAGGCGATCTTGCTGTTGCTGCTCTCGTGCTTGCAACTTTACTTTACCGTGACCTTGATTCTCTTATATACACCGTTCTGGGCATATACGTAGATGTAGCAGGTTCCTTTGCTCTTTGCCTTGATCACACCCTTGCTCGTCACGGATGCGACCTTGCTGTTGCTGCTCTCAAACCTGATTGCAGCGTGCTGTTTCACGGGCTGGTCTTTTTCTACCATACTTGCCTGAATGGTAAATTTCTCACCGGTTTTCAGACTTACGGAAGTCTTATTTACCTTCACAGATTCCGCATTTCCATACTTTCCACCGGCAGTGGCCACGTGAATGGTTTCTGCCTTTGCAAGATATACCTTCTTGCCGTCCACCAGCTTATAAGCTTTAATCATATACTTATAGTAAGTACCACTCTTTAAGCCTGTTGCTTTATAAGTTGTTGCCTTACCATTTTTGATAGTTGCCAGCTTTTTAAGCTTATTCGTCTGATTCCTGGTGTTACACGGCGCTCCATATACCACATAGCCGTCAGCGCCTGATACCTTCGTCCAGTTAAGCGTGTTCGTTGTCTTTGTGGACTTCGCAGATTTCGGGCACAATGCCGCAAATCCAGTGCTCATTTTGATGTCAGTTTCAACAGTTTCTTCGGGTCTGGTTTCCGGCTTTTCAGTTTCTGATGCCAGCGCTACAGTAATTGTGACAGAAGCTGTCTTTCCATTACTGCTCTTTGCCGTGATCGTTACCGTTCCGTTACCAACAGCTGTTACTTTACCATTTTTGTCAACTGTTGCAATACTTGTGTCGGAGGATGACCAGGTCACCTTCTTGTCTGCTGCATTTGCCGGCTCAAATTTTGCTGTAAGCTGTAAGGTTTCTCCTGCCTTAGTAAGCGTGTCCTTATCCGGTGTAATGGTTACTTTTGTAACTGCAGCTGAAGATGAAGCTGAAGATGAAGCTGAAGATGAGTCACCAGAAATTCCGGATCCGCCACTCGGTTTAGACGCATCACTGTAAACGATGGCATAGGTGGAAAATTTGTCTGTCGTAAAGGTAAATTCTCCTGTTGTCGCATCATAGGTTCCGCCTAATATATCTGCCTTGCCATCATGCAGTCGGATGATCTTATATGTACGTGTCTTGGCAGGATCAGTGTTGATCAGACTATCCGGTATCCTGATCGCGATCTTAATCTCAACTCCCGGCTCTGCTACCGGTGATTGTGGAGCTTTGCCAACCTTCTTAAACAATGTGGCATCAAAGTATGTCATATGATCACTATTACCGACAGCGGTCTTTGCTGCTTCTTCCATACTCGTTTTATCTGTGCCAGAAGGAGCCGCTTTCTGGTCGATGACTACCCAGACTTTTGCATCTGCACCACCAGTAATCTTATCTTTTTCGCCTGCGCCAAAAATATTCGAATGAAGAAGCTCATCTTTACCATTATTAAGTGTCGCTGTCTGAATCGGGGAATCAGCGCCTACTTCAGCTTCTTTTTCGAAACTTCCTTCCTCTGTTTCAATATTCTTATATTTTTTGATATCACATCCTGAACATGTAGATACCATTCGGTTTTTGTTGGTTTCATCTACTTTCCACTCAGACCAGGCGTGCTCATGTGAATCTATCACTGTTGACGGTACCGGAATCCGTGTGAAACCATAAATGACTTTTGCCATACCGTCAAGTGCCGCTTCATCGCCAGCTGCATTTACAACAGAAGCAATACTATTCTTAAATGCTTCTAAGTTAGAATTGTATCGTGTAAAATCTGTTGCCTGATATCCTAAGTGAGTCGTGCGGTCAATTAAAAAGTAAACCTCCTGCTCCTGTCCTTTAGGATTTCCTTTATAAATTTTAAAACTATCATATTTGCCGAATGAGTCTATAACCGTGTATGTCTCATCAAAGGTAGCTTTTGTTCCATCTGTAAGTATGTACTCTGCGCCATTCTCACTGGGACCCGGTGTCGGTTCGGGTGTCGGTTCGGGTGTCGGTTCTCCAGAAGCATCCTTATAGGTTGCTTTCACTGTAACAGCATCTGCAGGCATGGTAAATGTCGTCTCTGCCTGTGATGCATCTGCAAGCGTTACATCTCCGGATACCACTTCCCACTTGTCAAACTCTTTTCCTTTCGGTGCTGCATTCGCTGTAATCGTAACAGTTTCACCAGCTGCATATTCCGCAGAAGCAGGTGTTCCGTCAGTTACGGTAACCACATATTTGGTGGGCTCTATTGGCGCTACCGGCTGTGTCACAGTTACAATATCGGATACCGTACTATACTCAAACGGTGTT
>JALFNQ010000124.1 GCA_022773965.1 Lachnospiraceae bacterium | reverse complement strand
CCTCCGATCATGTTCATCAGTGTCGACTTTCCGGATCCGGAAGCCCCGATGATCGCCACAAATTCTCCCCGTTCAACAGAAAAAGAAACATGATCGAGGGCGATTACTTCCGATTCACCCTGACCATATTTCTTTGTTAATTCCTTTACTTCTAAAACAGCCATTGTGTATTCCTCCTAATTTTTTTCCTATGATTCATCCTAACAATACAAAATGACTGTTCCGTGACTTTTAAAAAAAGAATTGTGACAATTCTGTCACGTGAAAAATTTTATAACGAAAGTCGTTCCCTGTCCCTCGCTGCCAAGGTCGACATCGATCGTTCCTCCCTGCCCCCTGACAATGGATAACGCAAGCGGCATTCCGATTCCAGATCCATTTTCATTCGTAGAATTCTCAAATCTTTTAAAAAGAGCAGCGTATTGCTCCCTGCTCATTCCGTTTCCACTGTCCTTTACTGAAATCCAGTCATACATTGGATTCGTACCACTATCTATTTCGATCATCTGATCCTTTGGCGAATATTCGATCGCATTTTTTACAATGTTCGTAAGCGCCTCCACCGTCCAACGCTTATCACAATTGATGACACAGTCATTTTTTAACTCCAGCATCTGATTGTTGACATCGAGAAGAATCGCCACCGAAGGCTTTACCGCTTCGACCAGTTCGGATGCCTTCAGATCCTTTTTTGTAAATTCGACTGCATGTGCCTCGATCTTTGCCATCTTAAGCAACGCACCTACCAGCCACTCCATTTTATTTAAAGAAAACCTGATATTATGAATGAACTCAGCCTGCTTTTCCGGCTCCGCATCCTCCAACAGATCTGCCATGATCATCATGGATGTGATCGGAGTTTTGAGCTGATGTGAGATATCCGCCATATATTCGGAAAGTATGTCTCTTTCGGATTCGATCGCCTTGATCTGTTCATTTTTCTTATTGACCAGAGAATAGATGTCGTTTTTCAGAACAGAAAACGTGCCCTCTCTGTTATCACGGATATCGAGTTCTTCACCGGAAATATAGCCTTTTACAAAGTCCGATAACTGTTCTATTTCTTTTTTCCTAATCCACACGATAGCCCATTCCTCTCACAGTCTCGATGTTTACTGCATTGCCGAGCTTTTCCCGCAATCGCTTCACATAAACGGTTAAGGTATTATCCTCCACAAAATTGCCGTCGACATCCCAGATCTTATCCAGGATCTGCTGTCTGGATAATAAGACTCCCTGATTATTCGCGAAAATGAGGAGCAGTCTGTATTCCAGAGCAGTCAGCTCGATCAATTGGTCATTCACACAAACTTTTGCCTCATCCGTGTTAATCCTTGCCTGTCCGATACAGATGATGTTATCCTTGCCCGTCTGTTTATTTTGGATAGATAACACACGTCTTACTCTCGCAAGCAGCTCCCTGATCCGAAACGGCTTTACGATATAATCTGCGGCTCCGTCATCAAATGCCTTCACAATCGTGTTCTCATCATCCACCACGGTCAGAAAAATAACTGCTGTGTTGGCATATTCCAATTTTTCACTCACAGCAAAGCCGGTCCCATCCGGCAGCTGCATATCTATGATCGCAAGGTGAAATTCCCTTTTCTCTATAAAATCATGTGCATCTGCAACAGTCGTCGCATGACAGACCTCATAGCCTTCCGTTTCCAATGCATATAAAATTCCTGATGCGATCATGGTATCGTCTTCAACCAACATAATATCGTTCATACGCAATTCCTTTTTTATTTCAATGATGTCATTTAGAAATCTCCTACAAACTGAAAGTTATTGATCTTCTGAATCCAATCCAAGTTCTTTCAGCTCTTTTTCGTTTTGGATATCTTCAACAGTTTTCTTTCCAGTGATAGCACTGTAGGCTTCTTTGATGCCATTTTTCACTGCCCATTTGATAACGAAATACAGCGCAATCAAAATAACAATTGCGGTTCCTCCACTTATACCTAATTCATTCCACATAATTCAATCCTCCAAATTCAAATCTTATGTTGCTTTCAATAACCATTTTTTCTAACCTGATGTATACCTTCAGCAATTGTAGCTCCACTTATCGCTGACAGTACTAAAAAAGGTCCTGTTGATGTTTCAGATAATATCATCCATATAAATGATATTATCAATAATAATATACCTAAAATTAAAACAAT
>JALFNQ010000128.1 GCA_022773965.1 Lachnospiraceae bacterium | reverse complement strand
CACGGATGTCTGAGTTTTTCACCGGAATCTGCGATAGGTTCTGTGTATGTTCAAAGGAGTGATGAAGAAATGAGTTACAATTATAACATTAGTAGTTTATTTTCAAGTCTGAATACAGGCAGTACATCGGGAAGTTCCGGTCTGGCAGGACTGCTCTCAGATTACAATTCGATCCGCAACGGTTCCTATGGCAAGCTGATGAAGGCATATTACAATAACGTGGACAACAGTGCCGTGAAATCAGCGTACAACAAGGCAGTGAAAAATGGGAATACTTCAGCTGCAGCAGACAGCACAGCAACGATCAAAGAGCTGCAGAGTACGACCGATGACCTGACTGCATCTGCGAGGGATCTCTACACGACCGGTTCCAAGTCTGTATTTAACAAGAAAGATGTCACGGACGAGAACGGAAAGACAACGCAGCAGTACGATACGGATGCGATCTACAAGAGTGTTAAAAGCTTTGTAGATGATTACAACAGCGTGCTTGAGGCAGCTGATAAGTCAAGGGATTCAAAGGTACAGAACAGTGTGATCGGCATGATCAATTATACAAAGATGGAGTCTAATATGCTGGGCAAACTGGGCATTACGGTCGGTGCTGACTATCAGATGTCAATTGATGAGGATACTTTTAAAAAGTCAGATATGAGCGTGGCAAAGAGCCTGTTTAACGGCACTGGTTCCTATGCCTACACGATAGGGAGCAAGTCTGCAATGACCAATTCCTACGCAGACATGGAGGCAGCGAAGGCAAATACTTATAACAAGTATGGAAGCTACGGCAGTACTTACAGTTCCGGTTCGATTTATAATTCGTACTTTTAAATGAATAGTGATGAATGAAATTATAGCTATCGGAAATAGTTGTTGTTTCAATCCAGTGAGATGCATTTGATACATTTTGCCCGACCGGATACACCGGAAAAGGCGATGAGTGTTCGATGCATCTCATTTTTTGATGTATGCCTAGTGTGCAAATATGTATGGCACATACTTTTCACTTTTTACTTGAAAAATCAAGGGTTTCATGTATAATGATAGTCGATGCGTGAAAATACAGAATAAAAATGAGGTTAGATCATGATTAGTGCAAATAATGTAAGTTTACGTCTTGGGAAAAAGGCACTTTTTGAGGACGTAAACATCAAATTTACAGAGGGAAACTGTTACGGACTGATCGGCGCAAACGGTGCCGGAAAGTCTACTTTTTTAAAGATCCTGACGGGTGAATTGGAGCCCACCAGCGGTGATGTGGTCATCACTCCCGGACAGCGGCTTTCTTTCCTGAAACAGGATCACTTTAAATATGACGAGTACAGCGTATTAGATACAGTCATCATGGGAAATCAGAGATTGTACGATGTGTCCAAGGAGAAGGATGCGATCTACATGAAAGAGGATTTTACTGATGAGGATGGCATCCGTGCCAGTGAGCTGGAGGCAGAGTTTGCCGAGATGGACGGCTGGAATGCAGAGAGTGACGCTGCGACGCTGTTGAACGGTCTGGGTATTCCGACCGAGGATCACTATACACTGATGAAAGATATGCCCGGTGCGTTGAAGGTGAAAGTGCTCTTGGCACAGGCACTGTTCGGAAACCCGGACATTCTGCTTCTTGACGAGCCCACGAACCATCTGGATCTGGATGCGATCGCGTGGCTGGAGGAGTTTTTGATCAATTTCAACAACACTGTCATCGTTGTATCTCACGACCGCTATTTCTTAAATAAGGTATGTACACATACTGCCGACATCGATTATGGCAAGATCCAGCTCTACGCCGGAAACTATGATTTCTGGTATGAGTCCAGCCAGCTGCTTATCAAGCAGATGAAGGAAGCTAATAAGAAAAAAGAGGAAAAGATCAAGGAGCTGCAGGAATTTATTTCCCGTTTCTCTGCAAACGCGTCCAAATCAAAGCAGGCTACTTCCCGTAAGCGTGCGCTGGAGAAGATTCAGCTTGATGAGATGAAACCCTCCAGCCGTAAGTACCCTTACATCGATTTCCGCCCGAACCGGGAGATCGGCAATGAGGTGCTTGAGGTGCACAATATCAGCAAGACTATCGATGGGGTCAAAGTGCTCAATGATGTGTCCTTTATCATGGGACATGATGACAAGATCGCTTTTGTCGGCAGCAACGAGCTGGCAAAAACCACACTGTTCAAGATCCTTGCCGGTGAGATGGAGCCTGATGAGGGAAATTATAAGTGGGGTGTGACCACCAGCCAGTCCTATTTCCCGAAAGATAACTCTTCTATATTTAATGATAACGATCTGGCGATTACCGACTGGCTGACCCAGTTTTCCGAAATCAAGGATGCCACTTATGTGCGCGGCTTCCTCGGACGTATGCTCTTTGCAGGTGAGGATGGCATGAAGCGCATGAAGGTGCTCTCTGGAGGAGAGAAGGTGCGCGTACTTTTATCCCGCATGATGATCGAGGGCTCCAACGTGCTTATTCTCGATGAACCCACGGATCATCTGGATATGGAGAGTATCACCGCATTAAATAATGGTATGATCAAGTTCCCCGGTGTGTTGCTGTTTGCGTCTCGTGACCATCAGGTGGTACAGACGACAGCAAACCGTATCATCGAGTTTATGCCGGACGGCAGTATCATTGATAAGATCACGACCTACGATGAGTACCTTGAGAGCGATGAGATGGCGAGAAAGAGAGCTGTCTACTCGATGTCAGAGGAAGATTCACAGGATAATTAATATATTTTAAAAATTTGCTCCCGCACAGAGGGTGATGTGCGGGAGTTTGTTTTACAAAAATTATGTTACATTTCAGACCCCAGCCTGAAATGTAACGAATTTGGAGATGCTTCGCATGCAAAATCGCCAGATTCATGGCTCATGTACATCTTTGGTACGCAGCCAGCAGTAAATGCAGGCTACTGTGTGAAAAGTAACAAAATCACATTTTGCACTCGAATTCATACAGCATCGAACCTTTACAAGCGAAAAAATAAATGATAGAATAAATACTAGGTCGATATGACAAAGAATGCGTCGCATTTTGGCGCACAAAATAAAGGAGGATAATACCAATGCCCAGAGCAAAACAGTCAATGGATGGTAATACCGCTGCCGCTCATGTAGCTTATGCCTACACCGAAGTAGCAGGTATCTATCCTATCACACCTTCTTCTCCGATGGCTGATACTGTAGACCAGTGGTCAGCAGCAGGACAGAAGAACATTTTTGGAAATACCGTTAAGGTTGTAGAGATGGAGTCTGAGGCCGGCGCAGCTGGTACCGTACACGGTTCCCTTGCAGCTGGTGCTTTAACAACCACCTTTACCGCTTCACAGGGATTATTACTGATGATCCCCAACATGTATAAGATCGCAGGTGAGAATTTACCTTCTGTATTCCATGTATCTGCACGTACCGTATCTTCGCACGCACTGAACATTTTCGGTGATCACAGTGACGTATACGCTTGCCGTCAGACCGGTTTCGCTATGTTAGCAGAGACCAATCCTCAGGAGGTTATGGACTTAAGCCCCGTTGCACACTGTGCAGCATTAGAGGGAAAGGTTCCTTTCGTGAACTTCTTCGATGGATTCCGTACCTCTCATGAGATCCAGAAGATCGAGAAATGGGACTATGAGGATCTGAAGGATATGTGCCCGATGGACGCTGTTAAGGAGTTCCGTGCACACGCATTAAATCCTGAGCATCCCGCAGCTCGTGGTTCTCACGAGAACGGAGACGTTTTCTTCCAGCATCGTGAGGCTTGCAATGGCTTCTATGACGCACTTCCCGCAGTTGTTGAGAAGTATATGAAGAAAATTAACGAGAAGTTAGGTACCAACTACGATCTGTTCAACTACTACGGAGCAGAGGACGCTGATCGCGTGATCATCGCTATGGGTTCTATCTGTGATGTTGCAGAGGAAGTTATTGATTACCTGACCGCTAAGGGTGAGAAGGTCGGCCTGATCAAGGTTCGCTTATATCGTCCATGGTCTTCACAGGCTATCTTAAAGGTACTGCCGAAGACCGTTAAGAAGATTGCTGTATTAGACAGAACAAAGGAGCCCGGTTCTTTAGGAGAGCCGTTATTCCTGGATGTAGCTGCTACACTTCGTGAGGCTGGCTTAAATGACATCATTCTGACCGGCGGACGTTATGGTTTAGGATCAAAGGATACCCCTCCTTCATCTGTATTCGCTGTATACAAAGAGTTGGAGAAGGACGAGCCCAAGGCACGTTTCACCATCGGTATCGTTGATGATGTGACCAACTTAAGCTTACCTGAGGTAAAGCCCGCTCCGATCACTTCTGCTCCGGGAACCAAGGAGTGCAAGTTCTGGGGTCTCGGCGGAGATGGTACTGTAGGTGCTAACAAGAACTCTACAAAGATTATCGGTGACCACACAGACAAGTATATTCAGGCATACTTCCAGTATGACTCAAAGAAGACCGGTGGTGTTACCATTTCCCACTTACGTTTTGGTGACAACCCGATCAAGAGCCCTTACTACATCAACCAGGCAGACTTCGTAGCTTGCCACAACCCTGCATATGTAACACAGGGCATGAAGATGGTTCAGGATGTCAAGCCGGGCGGAGTATTCATGATCAACTGCCAGTGGACAGATGAAGAGTTAGACCATCATCTGAATGCCGAAGCAAAGAAATATATTGCTGACAACAACATTCAGTTATACACTATCAATGCGATCGACAAGGCGATTGAGATCGGTATGGGTAAGAGAACCAACACCATCTTACAGTCTGCATTCTTCAAACTGGCAGATGTTATGCCTATCGATGAGGCTGTTGAGTATATGAAACAGGCTGCTAAGAAGTCTTACTCTAAGAAGGGTGATGCAGTCGTTGAGATGAACTACAAGGCAATTGATGCCGGTGTAGATGCTGTTCATAAGGTAGAGATTCCTGAGTCATGGAAGAATCCTGCTCCGGATGCTCCGAAGGCTGAGAAGACCGGCCGTCCTGAGGTTGTCGATATGGTTAACAAGCTGTTAGATCCGATCTCTAAGATGGATGGAGACAGCCTGCCTGTATCTGCATTCAAGGGTATTGAGGATGGTCAGTTCGAGACCGGCGCATCTGCATACGAGAAGCGCGGTACCGCTGTAACTGTTCCTGAGTGGGATGCTGAGAAGTGTATCCAGTGTAACAACTGTGCATTTGTCTGCTCACATGCAACCATTCGTCCGTTCTTACTGAGCGACGATGAAGTAAAGGCAGCTCCTTCTAACATCAAGTTAGCAGATATGAAGCCGAAGGCTGGCGAGTACAAGTACACCATGAGTGTATCTCCGTTAGATTGTATGGGATGTGGCGAATGTATCACTGTCTGCCCGACCAATGCGATCGCAATGGTTCCTCAGGAGTCACAGGCAGCAGAGCAGCCCGTATTTGATTATTTAGTAGCTAACGTTGGTAAGAAGGACGTAGGTCTTTCTGATATTACACCGAAGGGCTCACAGTTCAATCAGCCCTTACTTGAGTTCTCAGGTTCTTGTGCTGGATGTGCTGAGACCTCTTATGCAAGATTAATTACACAGTTATTCGGTGAGCAGATGTACATCTCTAATGCAACAGGATGTTCATCAATCTGGGGTAACCCGGCAGCTACCTCACCTTATACTGTAAATAAGGATTCCAAGAAGGGACCTGCATGGTCTAACTCACTGTTCGAGGATAATGCTGAGCATGGTCTTGGTATGGAAGTCGGACAGAAGTATCTCCGTGATATGGCAATTGAGTCTGCAAAGGCTTGCGCTACCTCTGACAAGGCATCTGCTGAGTTAAAGGCTGCTTTCGATAAGTTCATGGAGACCAAGGATAACACCAAGGCAAACGTTGAGCCTACAAAGGCCCTGATCGCAGAGTTAGAGAAGGCTGCTGCAGCAGGATGTCCTGATG
>JALFNQ010000106.1 GCA_022773965.1 Lachnospiraceae bacterium | reverse complement strand
AGAAGCAGCAAAATGAAGCAGACAAAGAGGAACAGAATTTGAATGAAGCTTCACACGGACAGCCACATAAAGCGCCCAGGCGTTATTATACCGCAGGTGCAGCGAGCAAGGCGGTAGCAAAGTAATTGTATATTTGGCAAGGCTAACCTAGGGGCCTGCTTAATATAAAAGGCTTTCTGTTTTGGGAAAACAGGAGCCAACACACATCAAAGCTGTCAGGGAATGGATTCTATGACAGATCATAGGAACATGGATATTCCTATGAGAAATTATGATTCAAACATGGAGGTAAATATTATGGTAGTACAACACAACATGCAGGCGATGAACGCCAACAGAATGCTCAACATCACAACTGGATCTCAGGCAAAGTCCACAGAGAAATTATCTTCTGGCTACAGAATCAACCGCGCAGCAGATGATGCGGCAGGACTTTCTATTTCAGAGAAGATGCGTAAGCAGATCAAAGGTCTGGATAAGGCTTCTTCCAATGCGCAGGATGGTATTTCCGCAGTGCAGACCGCTGAAGGTGCTTTGACAGAAGTTCATTCTATGCTGCAGCGTATGAATGAGCTGGCAACACAGGCCGCAAATGGAACCAACAGTGATGGTGACCGTCAGTCTATTCAGGATGAGATCGACCAGCTTACTACTGAGATTGATCGTGTTGCTGAGACAACCAAATTTAATGAGATTTATCTGTTAAAGGGTGATGCCAGCGGTGCGAAAACAACAAAAACTGTCAATGCACATGATGCAGGTATCAAGGGTACGTTAACGGCAAATGCCAATGGAACATCTACATTTAAATTGGAAGAAGCGCTGAAGGCTGGTGACAAGATTACCGTTGCCGGTGAGGAGCTGACCATTGGTGATACCAAGGAAAAGGATGACTATACAGCGCTTGCAGATTTAAACAAAACAAAAGTGCAGGTAGGTGACAGCATTACTACGGCATCCGGTGTGACAAAAACAATTACAAACAATGCGACAGATGATGATATTGCAACATGGTTAAGTAATACATCGGGAAAAGCATTGGATGCAACAGGAACTGCTTCAGTTGGTACGTTAACTCTGGCAGATGGAACTACCTATAATATTCAACAGAGTGCAACAAAGTTGCAACCTACGATTACCAAGGTAGGAACTGATGGAGTTACAACTACTAAAACTGCTGCTTCTGCTATTACAGCGGGAGATTCCATTGATAAAGTTATTAATAAAGTTTTTGCAACTGACACTGTAGATCTTGCAGGAGCTACCTTTACATCTGCTGATGGAAAAGCTACTTTTAACATTGTCGACAAGATGAATAGAGATGAATTGACGGTATTTGATGCATCGACAGGTACTACTGTAGTTGCAGATGCAACAGATGTCGGAAATAATTTGGCTGCAACTGCGGGTGATACGACGATTGCGAAAGTTTTAGATTTGGTTACTAATGGTGGAGATGCAGGTCAAAGTGTTGGTGAGTTGAAGGTAGGAGATACGGTAACGATCCTCAAAACCGATGACAAGGGCAATAAGGTTGAGACCTCGAAGACAGCGTATGATGCTACAAAGGCAGCGGGCAACGTAAAATCACTGGATGAGCTGGCAACTGCATTAGGAAAACTTGCAGTTGGTTCAAAGGTTCGTGTGGCATCTATGGATGGAGATGTTACACTGGGCACACCGGCTGCAGGAAAGTATACAGAGTATACGATCGCAGGTTCCAAGGATGCAGAAAACGGCAGTACGCTGACCGTTGACAGCATTCTTGCAAAGGTAAAAGAAGGCTCTATTGTCGGAGTTGATCCGGACAAGGATGGAACATTTGTTGCAGCAGATGCTTATTCTATTGCAGGCGTGGATTCGGAAGAAAATACCACTTCCATCAAGGATGCTTACAAGAAGATCGCAGACGCCCTGACGGAAGCAAGTTCTGTTGGAACGGACGAAGCGGCTGTTACGACCAGTAACGGAGATGGTTCCTTCACGATCAAGCAGGGAACGACTGAGGTGACGGAAAGTCTGAATTTCAACCTTCATGTTGGCGCAGATGCTGATATGACAAATAAGATTAACGTAGATGTAAGTGCGATGGATTCAGCAGCTCTTGGAATCAAGGGCATCAATGTGAATGATGCAACTGGTGTGAAGGCAACCTATGCAATTGATGCGATCGAAGATGCAATTAAGACGGTATCTTCTTAGCGTTCTGCGCTTGGTGCTGTTCAGAATCGTCTGGAGCACACAATTGCAAATCTGGATAACATCGTTGAGAATACTACATCAGCAGAATCTGCGATCCGTGATACAGATATGGCTGACGAGATGGTCAACTACAGCAAGAACAACATTCTTGCACAGGCTGGTCAGTCAATGCTTGCACAGGCAAATCAGAGCAATCAGGGTGTTTTATCATTACTTGGATAGTGGGATAAGAGTTGACAATTTGATCTGAAAGCTTAGGATAAAAATAAAGAGCAACAAAATGTTCAATAATAGGGGCATTTCGCTGCTCTTTTTTGTCGTATAGGAAACTTCGTCTCCTATACGACAAAAGCCTCCGGCAGGATGCGCACTCGCGCGAAGATGTAGGATGTCGCAAGCGACCGCGCTCGGCGCGAGAATGTGCCAAGGCACATTCTTTGTTCTATAGGAAAAATATGTGTCTGTTCAGGACAGTCTCAAACACTTGCTGTTTGAGGCGTGAGAACATGATTCAGGTGTGCAACAATGCTATGAAAGACTACGAAAATACCTTGTATTTTATGCGTCAGGCTTCTATAATAAATCTCATTACATAAAATAGTAATGAAGGAGGATACGTTATGCAGGGAATTTTTGAGGCAATCAATAACATTTTTTCTTTCGTCGGTCCATTATCTGATTTTTTGTGGGATTTTCCGACGAACTTTGAGTGGTATGCGTCCATTCCGGTTTTGGGCAATTTTTCCTTTGCGATCATTCTGCTGTTGGGCTCCGGCATTTTCTTCAGTTTTCGGATCGGGTTTATGCAGGTGACCCATTTCAAAAAAGGAATTCAGGTCATGACGCGGCGCAGGACGGTAGAAACAGGCATTTCACCGCTGGCGGCGTTTCTACTCAGCTCGGCGATGCGTGTAGGTCCCGGAAATATTCTCGGTGTCACAGGCGCGATCGCTGTGGGAGGCCCAGGGGCATTGTTCTGGATGTGGGTATCAGCATTTTTTGGAATGTCAGTTGCCTACATGGAGAGTGTTCTGGCTCAGATCTTTAAGGAAAAAAAGGACGATGAATTTGTCGGAGGACTTCCCTTCTACGGAAGAAAGCTTCTGAAAAATAAAGTATGGATCGGTGTGTTCCTCTCCATTCTGTACATTTTGTATGCACTTTGCTGCCTGCCGGCACAGGGCTTTAACGTGGTATCTTCCATTGGAAGAATGGCAGAGATCGCCACCGGAGCAACAATTGTCACGAACTCTGCATTTTATTACATAGTCGGTGCGATCATCATGGTGATCACTGCGCTGGTTGCATTCGGTGGAATCAAGAAGGTCACAAAATGGACAGATAAGATGGTTCCTGTTATGGCAGTTTTGTATGTGGTGACCGTTTTTGTGCTGATCGTCCTCAATTTCCGACTCATACCGTATTTCTTCAAAGCTGTCTTTTCCGGTGCCTTTAAGCCCGAAGCGTTTTTTGGAGGTGTATTTGGTACGGTTCTGGCACAGGGTGTCAAACGTGGGCTAATGTCCAATGAGGCTGGTCAGGGTACGATCACCATGTCAGCTGCGGCGGCTGATGCAGAGCATCCCTGCGAGCAGGGAATTCTTGCATCCATCGGAGTGTTCCTTGACACGATCATTATCTGCACACTTTCCGGATTTGTTGTAGTTATGGCGCATTGTTGGGATGGAGCAAATGGGGCAGCATGGGCAGAGCTCGACAAGCTGCCGAAATTTACCGAATCCATTGCGGTACTTACTCCCGGAACGACGATGAATGCGGTCATTACCTTTCTTGTGACATTGTGCTTTTGTATGTTTGCATATACCTGTCTGCTTGGAATGATCAGTTTTTCCGAGATCGCAGCAAACCGTATCCGCAAGGACCGGGCATTTATTAACGTGATCCGGGTGATCGCGCTGTTTGTGGCAGCCTTCGGTATCCTTTGCAATATCGCGGGACTTGAGCTAGGTAATCTGTGGGCATTTTCGGATCTTGGAAATATCATGATCGTATATTTTAACGTTCCGATCGTTTATGTTGGTGCCAAATATGTATTGCGTGCCACAAAGCATTACAAGAAAAATGACGGAACGCCCTTTACTTCCCAGGTGATCGGCAGAGATGACTGCACTTATTGGGATGATCGGGCAAAAGAGAAATAAAAAATGAAAATCGATCTTCAAACGTCAGATCTTAGATTTGGCGTTTGGAGATCTTTTTTGTTTTAAATGTAAATTTGGATTGACAAATAAAAGGTAACATGTTATCTTTTTAAAGTAATATATTACCTTTTGGAGATGTTGAATATGAACTACAATGAATTGTACGAGAGTGATATGGTGGATTTCTCGGACATCCCGGCACCTTTTTTTCTGCTGGGGCTGCTCAGCGCTTTTGATAACAGTTATCAGGCAACGGCGGATGCATTTTTCGGGGATCTGAGCTGGAAGCAGGTGTTTGCGATCGTGTGTATCGATATGTGTCGTGAGGCTCCGACGCTGCGGGAGTTATCTCTCGTCATGGGAAGCTCGCACCAGAATGTAAAGCAGATTCTGTTAAAACTGGAGAAAAAAGGCTTTGTGACGATGCAGACGGATGAGATGGATCGTCGCAAGCAGCGTATTTTTCTGACGGAGAAGGCGCGGGAATTCAGCGCTAGTCACGATGAGCAGTCGCAGAAGATCGTGGGCGCGATCTTTGAAGGAATTCCACAAGAAGCACTTGATGTGACGATACAGACAATTTTACACATGGAAAGGAATCTAAAATCATTATGAAAACGATCATTATTTATAACTCACAGACCGGATTTACTGCAAAATATGCACAGTGGATGGTAGAGGCAACAGGTGCGGATCGAATGGAACTGAAAGAAGCAAAAAAGAAAAATCTCAGCTTTTTCGATGATTATGAGAAAATTGTTTTTGGCGGATGGGTCATGGGTGGTAATGTGAGCAAGCTGCAATGGTTTGAACAGTATCTAAATGCGTGGAAGAATAAGCGTCTGGCAGTGTTTGCAGTCGGCGCAAGTCCGGCAGATTCTGGGAGTGTGTCAGAATTTTTGGGAAAAACCTTTGGGGGAGAACAGTGGAAGGGTGTTGCGCATTTTTATTGTCAGGGTGGTCTGAACTATGATCGGATGTCTGCGCCAAACCGGATGCTTATGAAGATGCTGAAGAAGTCGCTTGACGGCAAAAAGAACAAAACTCCGCAGGAAGAAGAAATGGCACAGATGATCGGTAGATCCTATGATATTTCGGATCGCAGATATGCAGAACCTGTGATTGCATGGATCAAAGGAAGCAATTCATAAACCTGGGTCATTCAATTAGGAGCATTCGGGAAATTTTTATTCTTTTACGGGCTGTGCCGGCGACGCTGACACAGCCCGTGATGATGTTGAGAACATATTACTCAAAAGCCGCGCGGATATGTGAACAGCGATGTTCAAACTGCATGTAGAAATCATCGTTCCTATCATAAGGTGTTAAAAAGAAGGTGCGTAATAGATACAGGTTCAACTGTTTAGCCTGTTCCTCTTCTCCTTCTGACAATATTTTCACCATCTCGTGACGAAAATCATGCCATTCCAGCACAAACTGGTGATATTTTTCGGCGGGTTCTATGCGAAGCCATTTGCTGACTTTGATCTTGGAACGGCTTTTGTTCTCACAGGCATCTTCCAGCAGAAAATAATTCATTTTTCCGTCAGAAAAATTTCGCCCCAGCGGAAACAGACGACACATACCGGGACGATGATCATGAATGCTGCATCGGCGATCCGAACTTAAAAATGAGCATGCGCCGGTTTCTTTGTTCATCTGAAGGTGCGGCAGGATCATTCCCTCCCACACGGTGAGCGCAGCCATGCCATTTTCAAGTAATGCAGGTAACGGTTTGCCATTGATCTGAAATTGATATGCATCATAGGGATCCAGCAAAATGGAATCACCCATCCCGCAGCAGCAAGCGCTGCAGCCGTGGCAGTCATGGCAGTCTGTGCGGACGAGATCGTTTAAATCATAAAATTTCGTTTCCATGTCGTCTCCTTTTTCTTTTGCTTTCGCAATTAACATTCTTCGTTCATCAATCATACAGGTATATTGCTTTACCTGGATTCATTTTATCATAATAAATAGAAAATGATGCAGATTATTTTAGAATATGTTACAATATTGCCAGATGCTTGTTGAGAGATAAATGTCTGGCATTTTTGCTGTACAGATTTGTGAGATATTTTATCCGGTGACCAAATACGAAAAAAGAGGGGGAACATATGATGAGATCAGAGCTGGAGCCGTTGTTTACATCCTGGAATATCGGAAAATGCAGAATAAAGAACCGGATCGTAATGACTTCCATGGGAGGAACCGATCTTTTTGGCTGGATGGAAAAGAATCATTTTGACAAAGAGGGAGCGAATTTTATCCTGGAGGTGGCAAAGAACCATGTGGGACTGGTTCTGCCCGGCTGTCAGCCTGTTTACAACCCCATGTTTGGACAATGGCTGTATAAAAATGATAAAATGTACAAGGATCTGGCGGAGTGGATGCCGGAGTTCCACAAGACCGGCGCGAAGCTGTTTATCCAGCTGACGGCGGGGTTTGGGCGCTCATTTACCATCAGCGGACTGATGGAGACACTTTATACAAATCCGGTGCTCCGCAAGGTCTCCAGGCCATTTATGAATCTGGACAAGATCACAGCAAGCGCGAGTCCGTCTCCGAACCGCTGGTCAGATAAAGTGCCATCGAGAGCGTTGACGGTAGAAGAAATACAGGAATATGTAGATGCCTTTGCCAAAACTGCAAAAAAGCTGAAGGACGCAGGTGTTGACGGAGTGGAGATCCATGCGGTTCATGAAGGGTATCTGCTGGATCAGTTTACTTTAAAATATGTGAATCAGCGAACCGATCAGTATGGTGGATCCTTTGAGAACAGATACCGTTTTGCGGTGGAGATCGTGCAGGCGATCAAGAAGGTCTGTGGAGATGATTTCCCGGTTTCGTTGCGCTACAGTGTGGTTTCCAAGACAAAGGGCTTCCGTGAGGGCGCGCTTCCGGGTGAAGAATACACGGAAGTGGGCAGAGATATGGAAGAGTCTGAACGGGCGGCAAAGTATTTGCAGGAAGCCGGCTATGATATGCTCAACTGTGATAATGGTACCTATGATGCGTGGTACTGGGCGCACCCGCCGATCTATATGCCGGAAAACTGTAATCTTGCAGATGTGGCACATATCCGTAAATTTGTGGATATTCCGGTGGTCTGTGCAGGGCGTATGGATCCGGTGACGGCAGCAGATGCGGTCACAAAGGGTGAGATCGATGGCGCCGGTTTTGCCAGACAGTTTCTTGCGGATCCTGAGTGGGTGAGCAAGCTTTTGCGTAACGAGCCGGAAGAGATCAGACCCTGTATCCTGTGTCACAACGGCTGCTTTAATATGTGCCATTACAAGGGTGTGGCGAATGATCAGGATCTGTCAGACAGTCTGCATCTGGCGCGCTGTGCAGTAAATGCAGAGACGATGCAGACGAAAAAGCACATGATCCGCCGGACTGATTCACCGAAAAGGGTCATCATTATCGGTGGTGGCATTGGAGGTATGGAGGCTGCCCGCGTGCTGCGTGAAAGAGGTCATGAGCCGGTCATCTATGAAAAGAGTGGTGCCCTCGGAGGTACATTTATTGCGGCGAGCGCAGAATCCTACAAGGGAAAGCTGCGGGAACTGCTGGAATGGTACAGATATCAGATGAAAAAACTGAACATCGAGGTGCATCTGAATACAGAGATCAAAGATCTGTCTCAGTTTTCAGGCAGTGAGATCATTGTTGCCACGGGCGCCGCACCGCGTATGTTAAAGAATGTACCAGGCAATGAGCGGATGATCGAGGCCTGTGAATATTTGAAGAAAGAAAAAGAGGTCGGACATGTGGTGGCAGTTGTCGGCGGTGGTTTGACAGGATGTGAGATCGCCTATGAGTTGGCGCTGACCGGACATGAACCTCTGATCATAGAGATGAAAGATGACCTGATCGCCCAGAAAGGTGTTTGTCTGGCGAACAGTTCCTATCTGCGGGAGTGGTTTGCACTGCATGAAGTGCCGGTTTATCTGGAGACCGGATTGAAGCAGGTCGGTGAGGGATATGTGATCTGCAGTGCGAAGGATGGTACAGAAATAAAGATTGACTGTGACAGCGTGATCAGTTCTGCCGGTTATCTGCCGGCACCGCTGGCACCAAAGGCAAAGCATGTGCATCTGATCGGTGATTGTAAGCAGGTCGGCAATCTGCGCACGGTCATCTGGGGGGCATATGAGACAGCAATGGCAATTTGAAGGGAGTGAAATATCGTTATGAAATTGACAGAAGAACAGCAGGCGATCCTGAACGGGGAAAAGGGAGATACGCTTGCAAAGGTGATGGAGACGCTTGTCCGCTATGGAGAATTGTTCGGGGCTGACCGTATGGTGCCGATCACGAGTACTTATAATCATCTGGTCACATCATTTGGACTGAAGGCGTTGACTCCGGTTTACGGGCTTCTGGATCAGCTCATTGATGCATCCGCATATTCCAGACAGAAGTTTTCTCTGGATCCGCGTCCACTGGATCCGAATGTGCCGGCAAACTTTTTGCAGAATTTCGTTTTTAAGCATTTTATGTATACAAAGCAGGATGAATATGAGAAACAGCTGAAGCAGCTGGGAACGATGGATGATGACGCCTACACCTGCACCTGTTATATGGATGAGGTGGGAAATGTTCCAAACAAAGGGGAAATTCTCTCCTGGTCGGAATCTTCGGCAGTGGTATATGCCAATTCCGTACTGGGTGCCAGATGTAACCGTAATTCCGGTATCATTGATCTGATGGGCTCTGTGGTGGGTTTTGTGCCGGAGTTTGGTCTGTTAAAGGACGAGGGAAGAAAAGCAACATGGATCGTTGAGGTAAAGACCTCGAAAAAACCGGAGGCACAGCTGCTGGGATCTGCCGTTGGAATGAAGGTAATGGAGGATGTGCCTTATATCACTGGTCTTGACAGGTGGCTCGGGCAGCTGGATGACGCGGCGAAGACCTACCTGAAGGATTTTGGCGCTGCCACCGCATCCAATGGTGCAGTGGGATTGTACCATGTAGAGGGGATTACTCCGGAGGCAGTGGAATCTGGTCGCGGGCTTCTGACAGATGATGTAAAAACCTATGTGATCGATGATGCGGAGCTGGAGCGGGTTTACAAGAGTTATCCTGTGATCTGGAAGAAGAAGGATGCAAAGCCGAAGCTTTGTTTTATGGGTTGCCCTCATATGAGCTTTGAGCAGCTGAAATCATGGACAAAACGGGTGGAGACTGCTTTAAAGAAGAACGGACAGCGCAGAGTTGTGATCCCCACTGTATTTACGGCGGCTCCCGGTGTGATCAGGCGGTTTGAGCAGACGGAATATGCAGACAGATTAAAAGCCACCGGCATCATCCTTTCGTATATCTGTCCTTTGATGTACATGAATAATCCGTTAAGTGCAAGCATGCCGGTGATTACTTCCAGCAATAAGCTGAGAACTTACACGAGCGCAAGATATTACACAGATGATGAGATACTTGCTCAGATCACGGGAGGTGCAGGAGAATGAAAACGTTTACAGGAAGAGTCGTTGCAAGTGGAACGGCGAGTGCAAAGGCGCTGGTTTCTCACGGAGGCCTCAATACGCTGGCGTCTTTTCAGAAAGCATTGCAGTTTGGCGATAAGTCGGCTACCTGTGGTGATCAGAATAATCCGGATCTGTACGGAAAACAGATGGCAGGAAAGGCACTTTGTCTGCCGAGAACCATCGGTTCGACGACGGGAGGTCTGGTATTGTACTGTGCCTGTGCCATGCACAGACAGCCGGCATGCCTTTTGTTTTCTGAGCCTATCGATTCGCTGGCAGCAGCCGGTGCAATCTTACAGGATGTATGGCTGGATCAGGAAAAAATGCCTGTGATTGATTCGCTGGGAGAAGAATTTCTCACATACGTGAAGGATGATATGACAATTACAGTTAAGGAAAACGGAGTGGTTGAGGTGGAAGCTGACAGATGAAAACAAAGATTAACAGACGTATCGCAGTGGCGTTCATGATGTCGTTTGTGATATACATGCTGTTTGGGCAGGTGACACAGCTACTCTCTCTGCAAAGACAGGTTGTGCAGAAATCTGATATTATCATCGGGCAGCTTGCAAGGATCGTAAAACTTGAAAATCTTGCTGATCTTCAAGATGATTCCAAATGGGAGCGGATCCTTTCGCTGGCAGAACTGGATGATGATTCCATGATGCTGATTGCGGATGCGCAGACGGGAAATGTGCTCGGGGCAACATCAAAGCAGCTGGTGGGAAAGACACTGGAGCAGCTGGGCTGTTCTCGGGCAGAATATGAGAAACATGGCGCCGGCATGCACATTACAATTGATCATGCGACTTACTACGGCGTGTTTTATGAGTATGAGGATCTATTGTATGGATACATGAAAAGCCAGAGAACGATCTATCAGCCGCTGCGCGCACCGACTATCATGATGCCGTTTATCGTGGTGGTATTTCTGCTGGTACTCAGCATTAGTATCGCCAGATATGCAAATGATCATATTGCCCGCCCGCTGACACAGCTGGGAGAGGCGATCCGCCGGCTTGCTGATGGTGAAAAAGATGTATCATTTTCAGTAAGCAGGACGGATTTTGACGAGATCCGGCAGATGGGAAGCTGCCTGAATCAGATACAGGATTCGCTTATGAACCAGCAGGCACAGCTGGAAGAGCACCAGCAGCTGCTGGCGATGGAGTCAGAGCGCGCAGATGCTGCCATAGCAGCGAAAAAGGTCTTTTTGTCGCGTATGTCACATGATATCCGGACTCCCATGAATGGTATTATTGGAATGACCGCGATTGCGGAGGCGCATATTAGCGAGCCGGATCGTGTCAGGGAAGCACTTGCCAAGATTGATGCATCCAGCAAACAGTTGCTGGCGATGCTCAATGATGTATTGGATATGAGTCAGATTGAGTCAGGACGATTGGATCTGACAGAGGAAAATTTCCAGCTGGCAGAGCTCATTAATCGGACGATCGCAGAGCTTCGACCGGCGGCAGAAGCCAGAAATCATCAGCTGATCGTAGATGTGAAGCGCCTGGTGCATGAGTATGTGGTAGGTTCGCCACAGCGCGTACGGGCGATTTTTATGAATATTATTGAGAATTCCGTGAAATATACACCGAAAGGCGGTATGATCCGTGTGACGATCACAGAGCTTCCTTCTGAGATCAGGTATGCGGGAAGATATTCATTTGTTTTTGAGGATAATGGAATCGGTATGACACAGGAAACGATCGCGCGTATTTTTGAACCCTTCGAGCGGGTGTCAGATGATGAGAGAACCGGTGCGATCAGAGGTATGGGTCTCGGACTGCCGATCGTAAAGAATATCGTGGAGCTGATGAATGGTTCGATTCAGGTGGAGAGTGAGCCGGAAACGGGATCAAAATTCAGCGTGACCATCAGCCTGAAGCTTCAGAAACGCGCAGAAGGTGTAGCTACGCGTATGGTTAAAAATGAGATACGGGTGGAGGATTTTTGTAACGAGAAATATTCTGACAAACGAGTTCTGGTTGTCGAAGATCATGAACTGAGCAGCGAGGTCGCTTCAGAAGTACTTGGAATGGCGGGAATAGCAGCTGAAGCGGTGAGCAATGGACAACAGGCGGTGCTTCGCATGACGGAAGTTCCCGAGGGCTATTTCGATCTTATATTGATGGATATTCAGATGCCTGTCATGGACGGCTACATTGCGACGCGCATGATCCGCAATATGAAGCGGGATGATGTCAAACGACTGCCCATCGTGGCAATGACGGCGCTGTCTTCCGGTGAGGATATCGAGACCGCAAAAAGGGCAGGAATGGATGATTATATCGTCAAGCCGTTGTCTCTGGAACGCTTAAAAGAAGTATTTATGAAATGGATGTAATAGGAGAAAACAGGAAATGAAAGATGAATTATGGGATATCTACGATGAAAAGAAACAATTGACCGGAAGGACAATGAAACGGAATGACTGGAACATGAAGCCGGGCGATTACCATCTGACCGTGCTGGGTGTTGTACGTCACACGGATGGACGGTATCTGATCACAAAACGCGTGAAGACAAAGTCCTGGGCTCCAGGCTGGTGGGAGGTATCCGGCGGCGGTGTGATGGCTGGCGAGGATTCACGCACGGCTGTCCTGCGTGAAGTGCGCGAGGAGACAGGGCTGGATGTGTCCGGTTGGGAAGGCGGTTATCTGTTTTCCTATCGGAGAGATAATCCGGAGGAAAAGGATAATTACTTTGTGGATATTTACCGATTTACCGGTGATTTTACAGAAGCAGATCTCCATTTACAGATGGAGGAGACAGACGGCTGGATGCTGGCGGATGTGGATCAGATCCGGGCATTTGCAGGGGAAGGCATTTTCCTGCATTATGACAGTATTAAAGAAGCTTTTGAATAACAACAACAATCTCAGGTATGGGAGTACAGATTAACAAAAAACTATAGTTGGTAGGTATCTGTTCAGATCAGATTGGAGCGGAACCGCGTAGATCGTGAGAATATGATTCAGGTGTGTGGAAATCCTATCGTCGAAGACGATTTTCATGGATTTCCGCATCAGAACTGTGAAGGTACTGAACAGTTACGTTGGGAGAATGAAATGAAAAAGAGAGTTTTAGCGAGCTTGTTATGCGTAGCAATGGCATTAACCATGTTCGTTGGATGTGGTGAAAGAGATACAGAAGCATATGATCCGGCAGAAGATACTCTTGATATCATTGGCGGAAAAGATTATCATTTTGAGATCATCGTGAAGTCTTATCAGTCTTCTTACTGGCAGGCAGTTGTTAAGGGAGTCGAGCAGGCGGCAGAAGAGTTGGGCGTTACTGCCAACTGTATCGGACCAAACGCTGAGTCTGATATCGTTGATCAGGTGAACATACTGAACAATGTGATTAAAGGTGATGGTGTTGATGGTATCGGTCTTGCGGCTTGTGATCAGGATGCATGCCTTGATTCTTTACAGTCGGCTATGGATAAGGGGATTCCTGTGGTATGCTTCGACTCTGCTATCCCGAAAGCTCCGGAAGGATCTGTTTATGCAACTGTAGCAACTGACAACTATCACGCGGGAGCTATTGCGGCTGAGAATCTTTACGCTGGATTAAGGGCTGAGATCAAAGCAGCTAACGCGCTTGTGCGTATCGGTGAAGTAAATCAGGATGCTACTTCTGAGTCGATTGTTAACCGTGGTCTTGGATTTATCGACAGGTTTGCTGAGTTAGCGGCGGCTGATGGCAAGACTGTAGCAGTTATAGGACATGACAAGTATGTGGACGGTGTAAAGGCTGAGGTCGTTGAAGCAGTAGATGCAGACATCATTATCGAGGCTGCAGTTCCAGCGCAGACAACGGTTGGGTTATGCGCCGATGAGGCATCTTTTATCATGAACAAGGCAGATACAATTGGTATGTTTGGCTCTAATCAGGTAGCAGCTGAGGGTATCTTAACCGCTAACGAAAAACTAAATGTATTAGGAACTGATCCTGAGACTTCCATATTAGCGGCTGGTTTCGATGCTGGTTCTGTCATCAAGGGTGCGATCAACGATGGCAAGATGTATGGTGCAGTTACCCAGTCTCCTTTCGCAATGGGTGTCACAACCGTTCAGAATCTGTACGCAATTGCAAGCGGCGAGACCGTGGATGATGTTTCTACTGAGGGATATTGGTACAATGCGGACAACATGGAAGATGCGTCTATTGCTCCAAATCTGTATGACTAATCTGAAATCGTAATATGAAAAATAGAGGGCCCTCGCGTTTGCGAAGGCCCTTTATCTAGCTATTTTGCAGATATCTGCTTATCAAATTCCGGATTAAAGAAGTAGTAATTCTTGCAGTTTAAGCTGTCTTTCGTCATTTCTAACGCTTCACCGAAGCGCTGGAAATGAACGATTTCCCGGGCACGTAAGAATTTTAAGGGTTCACGGACATCAGGATCATCGATAATGCGAAGCAGGTTATCGTAAACGGTACGGGCCTTTTGTTCTGCCGCCAGATCCTCGTACAGATCCGTCAAAGCATCACCCTTTGATTGATATTCAATCGCATTCTGCGGCAGTCCGCCTGCGGCTTGTGGCCAAAGGCCGGTCGTGTGATCGATATAATAAGCGTCAAAGCCGGAAGCCTTTACCTGTTCCGGGGTTAGGTTTCTGGTCAGCTGATAGACCATGGCACAGATCATTTCCATATGGTTTAATTCCTCTGTACCAATATCGGTCAAAAGACCGCCAACTCTTTTTACCGGCATTGTATAGCGTTGTGCGAGATAGCGCATGGACGCGGACATTTCCCCGTCTGGGCCGCCGTATTGCAGTAACAGATAACATACAAGAAAATTAGAAAAGCCATTAGATTACGAGCTTTAAGAACACATCAAGACTAGTTTCTTTTCTGTTGAATACAATGTGATCAACCACATTTCTCATCATATTCCCTTTTCTGACATAATCAATCGAATCATCCTTTATGACACAGAGCAGATCGGAGATATTCTGGCGCATCTTTTGGTCAAGCAGCTCTTTGTCCTGCACATCATCTGACGGAGTCAATTCCCGGATGCTGTCATCTATGATCCGTCGCTCGTTGTTCAGCGCATCCTTATTAGCCTTATATTCTTCTAAAGTATCGATTCCGTTCTGGTAGGCTGCCTTGATGCGCTTTTCCTTAGCATCTATTTTCTGCAGCTGACGCTCCAGCTCTGCGAGACGGCTGCCGTTGTCGGAAGCTGCTGCAGCGATGACCGAGTAGGAGATGTCATTTGCCACCGTCACCTGCTCCAGATACCCGATGACAAGTGCTTCAATCTGTTTTGTGCTGATAAAATGAGATTCATTGCATTGTCCCTTCGCATACTTCCAGCATTGGAATCCGCGTCGGTTGGTTGCACCGCCGAATGCCATTGTGGATCCACAGGAAGAGCAGATGAGCAGCCCGCTCAACCAGTGTTTGGCGGTGGATACATCTCTGGACTTTACCTTGCGCATATTCATGGCGAGCCGCTGTTGGATCTCATGTACGGTATCATCGTCCCAGATCGGCTCCCAGTTGCCGTCTGCGTAGATGACTTCGTCTGTCGGTTTTAAGCGTCTGCCGCGTTCCGTGTAGTTCCACCGGGATTTCCCTGCATAAAACGGATTCTCCAGCACGTAGCGCACGCCGCGTGCATCCCACAGGTTGCCACGCTTGGTCTGATAGCCGAGGTCATTGAGTCTGCGTGCAATCTGGAGCGTTGTGGAGCCTGACAGGAACAGATCTTTGATCATGATGGGAATCTGAACAGTATCCGGATCGATTACCGGGGGATTGCCACCGCCGGGAGAGCGGTAGCCGATCGGGGCATCGCTCTGGTAGTTGCCGCGCATGGCGTTCTCCGTCATGCCACGCATAACCTCACCGGAGAGCCGGATGGAGTAGTATTCATCCATCCACTCAATGATGCGCTCGATCAGCGATCCAAACGGACCATCAACCAGAGGCTCGCTGATACTCACGACATCAACATCGTTTTTCTTCAGCAATGACTTGTAAACGATGGACTCCTCCTGATTTCTGGCAAATCGGGAGAACTTCCAGACGATGATCGTGTCGATCGGATGCTCCTTGGACTTTGCCAGGGCGATCATGTTCTGGAAAGCAGGACGCTTTTTCGCCTGCCGGCCAGAGATGCCATTGTCCTGAAAGATGTACTCCGCAGGCACATCAATGTTATGCTCCTTTGCGTAATCCAGTAAGAGACGCCGCTGCGCATCCGGAGAGAGCTCCTCCTGGCGATCGGTGGACACGCGGATGTAGATGGCGCCGGTCTTGCGGTCGAGGATGTTGGATAGTTCGTTGTCTTTCATAATACCATCCTTTCTATAAATGAGCACAAAAACAATATCCTGAGTAAAATATGTGTTCTGTTTATTGTGATAGACTTTGTTATGTAGAACAATCAAATTACATATTGACAAGAAAGAAGTTTACTTTTATAATATCCATGTGACTAAATCAACAATAAATGTTGATACATCACATAAAACAAAAGAACATAGAGCAGAAATGTTCTTAAATATTTATGAGATAAGCTGGTGGTGTTTCTGGTGTGTACCAGAAAATGTCTGCCAGCTTTTTCTCATTTAGTTTATATGATTTTCTAGCAAATCTATATACATTACGCATCTTTTAAAGTGAGTAGAACGCATGCTTGAAGTTCTATCATATTGGAATAATTGTATGCATATATCACGTATCTGATCCACACTGAAAGAATCAAGATTCTTAAGTAAAATTCCTGCTTTTTTATTAACATCAGGTATGGTATTTATCTCAGCAAGTAACTGTTCGTATTCATTGATTACAGGCAAGGAATTCACCTGCTTCTTTATGTTAGATGGAATAATTTTATCTTTTGTGTCATGTGTACTAATATATATTTGCAATTTTTCATTTACTGTAATATTCTCTGTAGCTGAAGCTACGTATTTAAATACCGGAAGTAAACGATTATATGGAATAGACTTAAATCGTTCTAAACACATGTTATTAGGATCAAAGTGTTTATTGCCTAATAAAATGTCCTCAAAAATCATATCATCTGCGAGCATACCATAGCCATATTTGTTTAAAATGCTTTCTCTGTAACCAATTGCGACAGCCAATGGTTTGTTTGATAAATCTATATTTGAAAGGTCATCTAAACCAACAATGATAGAGGATGCATCTGCCGATGCGACACTCTGATCTACAATCGTTTTTACTATTTTACGCGTCTCACGAATTCTGATAGGTGATATTCCAGGAGTAATACGATTCAAAATATCATAAACAAGAGAGTAGTTATCTGTTTGAATTTCTGTAATAGGAATATCAACTCCATTTTTAGTTGTTATAGTGCGTTTTATTTCTTTCAAATCATTTTCATTCTTCTTATAGCTAATAAAGATAAAATGCTCATCTATATGATCAAGTTCTCTTGAAGTAAGACATCCAAGAAACTCTGAAATTATAAGTTGTACATTTTCGTCTGTAAAAGAATAACCGAGAAAGATGATCGGGGATTCGGCAAACAGGGTGAGCATTTTTGCAATAATCAATTTACGGGATTCTGCAAAACGCGAATAGTCAGAATCTGTTATTACTATTGAGTCAGCATCGGATACACTTCCATGAATTTTATAGATTTCAGCAATATTGTAACTATCAGAAGAAAAGAGTTCATTCTGATGAACAAATACTTTAAAATCTGTTGAGAAAATATGCTTCTCAAGAAATAAGTCATAATTCGTTGTGATAACAGCAGATATTTTATTTTTTAACGCCCTAAATTTAGCTATCTCATCATTAGTTTTTTCAGAGTGGTAAATAGTCATATTTTTGAAAAATTTTGAAAGAAACATTTTGTAAGGCGAAGTGCCTCTTTGAACCCATTTTGGATTCTTAACACGGTCAAGTTTAATTTTTCGATCGAAAAATGCTTCATTAAATTGATTTTCTATGATTGTCGCCAATTTTGTATTAACTTCAAAATCAGTTAATCCTTGACGTACGAGTTGATCCTTATATTTTTGAAGCTGGAATGGATCGTCATTTATTTTTCGATAAGATAATGTAAGCAGCTCATTCCAGTCAGGATATCTGTATAAATATCTTTTGGATATGCCAGATCCAATGAAAAGAACAGGCATGCGTTTACTTTGAACAATTTTATCGAGTGTAGTTTGCGGCATGATCTTTGAACCTCCTTTTATTTGGTTTTGTTTATCATGTATGAGAGCACGTCCACTGGCTGCCCGGTTAAGTAAATTATGTTTAATGGGCGACAAAATCCTGTATTTGGAATATACGTGTCAGAATCTGACATAGATTTATTCGTCTCCACTTCCTTCGACCTCGTCCTGGTATCCGGATATAATAATGCCGGACGGCAGGGCAACGATAGCTATTCCTAGGAATGATGACACCATGCTGATCACCTGTCCGATCACCGATGTAGGGTAGATGTCTCCATATCCGACGGTTGTGAGAGATACAGTTGCCCAGTAGATCGCCTGAAAGAAGTTGTCGAACGTTGCTGGCTCTACCTGAAAGATGATCAGAGCGGTCATAAATATGTAGGACAGTGCCAGCATACCGACAGTTAGCAGGGCATCCTTTTTCTTAACCAATACGTTCGTGATGATTCGGATATTCTTGGAATATCTGAAAAATTTGAACACACGCAAAGCTTTTAAGAGTCGCAACACGCGGAATACTCGAAACGCATAGTTCAGGTTGGTAACAGATGGAAGGATAGACAATAGATCTATGATTGCCATCGGTCTGAATGGATAGAGCAGGAAAGGTGCAGCACCTTTTCTATTCGATGAGTAGTCCGCCGTGATCAGCCGAAGGATGTAGTCAATGATGAATATTGCTACAGTTATCTTATCTACAGTATTCAGCAATGCATTCTGCTTTGTGAAGCATAGTGGAATAATACTGGTTACAATCGTGATAATGATAAAGTAATCATAGACTTTGCTGTCTGTATCGCCATTATTGGCTTTTTCTATTATTTCGTAAATTCGTTTTCTCATTGATGATTTAAAAAGGAAATAATCAATAATGGTCATTCACTTACGTGCCATCATTGCAAAATATATCTAAGTAGTACCGTGTCAGATTCTGACACAGGTCTTCTGATGAGTATTATTCATCCTCGTCGTCCTCATCATATAGTGAGAAGTCTGATGAATATGACTGGTCAGTAGACTGGGACTGGTAAAATTCTTCTGCAAGCATTGTCCGATTGAATTCAGCTGTCGGGCAGATCTCCATGACAAGCTGTTCAAGTTCGTCGATAGATACCCGGAAAAATTCTTTCCGTGCGTTTACTTTGTTCACACGACGGTCATCAAGCCGCTTATGAAGTGCAGTTTCAAGGCTGGAAGCATCATCGGAGAAGATGAAGCTATGTACATCAAACTTGAACGGAACACTTGCATCACCAAGCTCATTGACACGATCCTGCGGATCCAGTCGTCTGGTCATGCCGATTTTGAATACATCATCACCGAAAGAACCGAGGTTACTGATAATATATACATTACCTGCTTTTCCGTTCTGCAGGCTGGAAATTTCTTCTTTCTTAACAACAACATCTGCAAGTTGGGACTGCAGTTCAAGGATACGTGCACGTAGAGCTTCCAATTCGTCTCCGCTGGATGTATTTGCCTGCTCTGTGAGGGCAGCTATCTGTATATGGAATTTGGATTCTTCTTTTTCTATCTTCTTGCGTTCAGCTTCAAGGGCTTTGCGTTCCTCTGCCTCTTCGCGCATTTTCTGGCGAATTTCAAGCTGCTCCTGTTTTGCCTGTTCTTTCTTTACATAGTAGTTATATTCGATTTTCACTGCATTGATAAACAGATACTCAATTTCTCCAATGAATTTTGTAAGAGTACCGGCGATGCTCTGATTTCCTTCGGCGGCAATCTTTAAATATTTTGCAGTGACTGTTTTGACATTATCTACTGCTTTGTCCAGCTTGTCATATTTCAAAGCGGTTAAAATATTTTGAAGCTCTGCCTGTAAAGCAATCACCATGAGATCATAGATCGTGCGGTTAGCTTTTGTTGTATAACGTGAGGAATAACGGGCAAGCACATCTTTAATCACTTTTTCATTTTCGCGGTATGCCTGACGCAGACTCTTCATGTCCATACAGTGCAGCTTTAGCTCGACAGACGGTGCAATCAGATCAAGATCTGCGCTATCTTCTGCTGAAATAGCATGAAATGGATGACTATCATCTGAATTAAAAAAATCCTCTACAGAGTAATTGATACTCTTGTAGAGCTCTTTTGATCTGGAAAGTTTTTTCTGGCTGTTTGCTATGGAGTGCTCAAGTTTTGCTTGTTTTTCTTGTAGTGCCTCATTTTCTTCGCGCAGCTGAGTGACAGTGGAAGTGCGGGAAGTGATTTCCGCTTCGATAGCGTCAATCCGTTCTTTTGCCTGATAATATTCTGTGATTCCGCTCTCATCCGCACGACGGGTCATTTCTTCATTCGAGGCATGGAGAGCTTCATTTTCTTGTATTGCGCTTTGCAGTGAAGCACTCAAATTCTCATTTTCCTGCTTCACACGAAGCATCTCCGTATTTGCGGCTCGAAGAGTTTCATTTTCTTTTTTTATTTGTGATACTCGAAATATATCAAAAAAACCCATGATAGAACCTCCATTGTATATTAAAACTCATTATTCGCAATATATCTCATCCTTAGATAGTTTTTAAAAAATAGAAAACCATATTAGAAGTATGAAGCTATTGCTTCAACAATCAAGTCGTTAGTTTCTGCAATTTTTCGACTGATTGTTCCGAAAAGAAAGGAGATGACATGATGCACGATATAGACGAGTACATAGTGCTCATCAAAGCAATCGTAGGTCAGCTGGTAAAAGCAAACCTGCTGCAGCTCCGAAGACTGTATATCTTCATTGCTGAATATTTAAAGGAAGATTAGCCTTCATCAGAGTGATCGCGGAGATCAATGAGCATTCTGGCTCTTTTTTCTAGTTCTATCCACTGTTCGTCTGGAAGTGATGCAAGTACAGCGACAAATCTTTTTTTAAACGAGGAATTCTCTTCTTTTAATACAGATGCCGCCCAACGCATGATTTGATCTTCGCGGTCAACTTTTGAAAACATTTCTCCGGTTTCATTAACAAGCCACTCCTCGTTTACATTGTACTCGCGACATATTGACTTGCACATTTGATCTGTGAGAGCACATTGACCATGTTCGATTTTAGAAACAGCAGATTTCTTGACTCCTATTTTTTCGCCAAATCTTTCTAAAGTGAGACCAAGAGTTTTTCTCACTTCTTTAACACGTTCACCTTGCGTCAAAATTTCTTCCTCCTTTTTTACATAAGAATAACACGTGTAAAATAATAATTCAACAAAAAGTTGAATTAAGATACAAAAAGGCGTTGACAAAGTAGAATTAAGATACTAATATGTTGAATAAAGAAACATACAAAAATATTTTGAAAATTTTTAAAATAATTTTTCAAAAAACTATTGACTTTTTTAGTTACCTTCTGACTAAACCAATAAAGAGAAATTAGACAACAAGAAAAACATAGATTTGTGAATTTATTTAATCACATTTTAACAAAAAACATGTCGACAAAATGTCGAATAATGAACAATTAAAACGCGCGACAGAGAGGTGGTGAGAGGATGAAAAAGGAAAAATATTATCGTTACCTGTTGTCTTTGAATGGAGAAACTGGTGAAAAAGCGGAACGTGTCAATATAGAAATTTCTATAGTTGGAGCTGATCATGGTTTGACAGATAAGATTATTGCAGAAGTAGATAAAGCGGCTGATCAAATCGAGGCACTTATAAAGTAAGCTGCCATCTTTATGGATGGCAGCTGAAAGCTAATCAGCAGCATTAGAGATAGACCGTGCAAGTTTGGATATTTCTTCAATCAGTTTTTTTATGTCCCCAACAGTAGCCGGTTCTGAATGGTTGGCACTGGAAGGTCTGGCATAAAACTCAAAATGTTTGATGGCTTTCTCAACAGCAGCTTTATCCATGAGAAGTTCTCCTTTCCTTTGTACTTGGGCGCGGCAACGCCCTGTACGGAAAGGATAGCATACGGGATGCGGTGGTTGCAATAAAAAGAACTACAGAGCAAAAACAAGAGAGGAGATGATACGGATGGGTAACTTAGTGAACATTCAGAAGCAGGATTCGCTTGATGCAGAGATTCTTAACACATTTTCTATACTTTTACCGCAGATGACAGCGCTTGAAAAGGAGAATTTACTGTCCTTTGGTGAAGGTATGGTTAAGATGTCAGAGATGCGGAGAATTGAAAAGAACGCGGTATAAGAAAGTGTGTGACCTTTCGCTAAATATCGCATTTCTGGCATTTAGTGAAATAAGAACCAGGGACAGGCGTAGAGCATATGATGTAAGTAGAGGAGGAGCGCAAATATGCCTAGATATCCGAAAAAAGCAACATATCGCACATTTGTGATTGATTCAAAAACTGGCGAGTGGAAACAGATTGAGATCAAGGATATCCCGCAGGAAAAACGCGAGGAATTTTGGGATAACTTTGCGCTTGGAGCTGGTTTGCAGAGGGTAAAGGAGTAGAAATTTGTGGGTGAATGTAGAATTTCAAATACCGTGTTAGAATCTGACACGGTATTCGAAATCATTATTATTGTACGAGTATTTAAATATTGAGTAAAGTATGGACTTCTATGTGTTTAATCTACTGGCGTTGCAGTCGGAATGCCACTGGTAAAGACCTTAGTTACTACTGCATTACATTTTGGACAATATACTTCCTCCATTTCTCTGCAGCCTGGAGTGGTGTCATTATCATCAATTTCAAGATAAACACCACATTCTGGACAATTCATGAATTGCATAATAGCACCTCTTTTCTTTTATATTTAAAAATCAGTATAAAACATTAATTACTGTTTTGTAAACAAAAATTTTGGAAGGATCAGAACCTAATGTAGTAGGTGCGTTTAGGTTGCTTTTACAAGATGAAAACTGTATTGATGTATCCAGGGGCAAAAAATAGGATAGCAAATTGGATAATAAGTTATATGCCAACGCATGATGTTTACCTTGAATTATTTAGTGGTAGTGCAGCGGTACTTTTGAATAAGGCACGTTGCCATATCGAGACGCTTAATGACGTAGACGGTGATATCGTTAATTTCTTTTCTGTGTTAAGAGATTATCCGGAAGAATTGTGTAGATTAATTGATTTTACGCCTTTTGCAAGAGATGAGTACAATAATGCATTTGATTGGACAGATGATCCGATTGAAAGGGCAAGAAGATATTGTGTGAAATGTTGGCAGGGATTTGGAAATTCACAATTGTATAAGAATGGGTTTAAAAGTGGTCAGCAGAGAAAGAGTCCAAATCCGGCAGGCAAATGGTTGGAACTTCCAGAAATAATGAAAGAAGCTGCTGATAGACTGAAAGGTGTGCAAATCGAAAACCTTCCAGCCATTGAGTTATTAAAGAGATATGACACTGCTGATGTTTTTATCTATGCAGACCCACCATATCTTACTAGCACGAGAAAAAATTATTTGTATAAACATGAAATGACGTTTGAAGATCACATAGAGCTTCTTGATGTACTCAAAACACACCCTGGGGCAGTAATGATAAGTGGCTATGACAATGATTTGTATAACAAATGCCTTTCTGGATGGAGAAAAGCATATAAAGATACGAATGCAGAGTGTGGAATAAAACGAACAGAGGTATTGTGGATGAACTATGATGATGTACAACTGAGTCTGTTTGATAATTATAAGGAGTACCAATAATGATTAACGGAGAACTGATCGTAGATAATTTTGCTGGTGGAGGAGGGGCAAGTACTGGAATTGAGATGGCAACCGGTGTCAGTGTCGATATTGCTATCAACCATGATCCGGAAGCGATTCGGATGCACAAGACAAATCATCCACACACAAAGCATTATTGTGAAGATGTCTGGGCTGTGGATCCAGTTAAGGCTTGCCGTGGATTTCCTGTCGGGCTGGCATGGTTTTCACCGGATTGCAAACATTTTAGCAAGGCTAAGGGCGGAAAACCGAAGGACAAGTTTATCAGAGGTCTTGCATGGGTAGCGTGTCGGTGGGCAGGGCTTGTCAGACCGAGAGTGATTATGTTGGAAAATGTGGAAGAGTTTAAGACTTGGGGTCCGTTAAATCGCCATCATAGACCTATTAAAAGCAAGCAAGGTGTTACCTTTGAGAAGTTTGTGCAACAATTGCACAGACTGGGATATCAAGTAGAGTATCGGGAGCTGGTTGCTGCGGATTATGGTTCTCCGACTATGCGAAAACGGTTTTTTCTAATTGCGAGATGTGATGGTATGCCTATTATCTGGCCAGATCCTACACATGGACCGACAGATAGTGAAATGGTAAAAGCAGGATTGATGAAGCCTTATGTTGGAGCATATACGCAGTTGGATTTCTCATTGCCGTGTCCTTCCATTTTTGACACAGCGGAAGAAATCAAAGAAAAGTACGGAATCCGGGCGGTGCGTCCGCTTGCACCTAAGACGATGGAGCGCATCGCGAGAGGATTAAAGAAGTTTGTAATCGATAATGCGGAGCCATTTATCGTGCAGGTCAATCATAGTGGAGCGAAGTCGGATTACTGTAACAGTATGAATGAGCCGTTAAGAGTAATTACTGCAAAACATGGATTTGGCATGGTGGATGCAAAGTTGGCTCCATATATGGGAACCAATACAACAAATCATCCGGGTGGAAATTGTGAAGACCCGATACATACCATTACTACAGGAAATCAGCAATGTCTTATCAGTCCTATGCTGATTCAGTACCATTCAGAAACGGCAAACGGAGAAGTCAGAGGTCAGAAGTTGGATGAGCCTATTATGACAGTGGATGGTTCAAACAGATATGGGCTTGTGACATCATTCTTGCATAAATACTATGACGGGGGATATACCGGATCCGGTGAAAGCGTTGAGAATCCACTTCCAACAGTTACGTCGTGGGATCATAACAGTATAGTGACAGCGAACTTGATCCAAATGAATAATCATTGCGACGGAAGAGACATAACAGAGCCTTTGCCAACAATAACAGCAGGAGATGGGCATTTTGGAGAGGTTCGCGCATTCTTAATTAAATATTACGGACAAGGAACCGGACAGGACATCAAAGAGCCGCTTGATACAGTAACAGCACGTGATCGGTTCGGACTTGTAACGATTGCTGGTGTTGATTATCAAATTGTAGACATCGGTCTGCGGATGCTGGAGCCGAAGGAACTATACGGATGCCAGGGATTTCCGGATGATTACATCATCGACCATGATTATAACGGAAAGAAATATTCAAGAAGTGAGCAGGTACGAAGATGTGGTAATTCGGTCTGTCCATCGATTCCTGCTGCACTTGTTAGGGCGAATATGCCGGAATTGTGCTGTGGTTTAAAAAAGAAAAATGTAGGTTGACTATAAGCTGCAAGAAAGGAACAAAATCGGAAATATGATGGAAGACGAAACGACCAGAGAGAGGATTATCAGAGTAAAATTATCTGATGAAGATTGTGAAAAACTTTGCAGAATGTGTGGAGAGCGTGGATTGACCGTAGGTGGTCTGATTGAGGATTTTATTGGCGACCTAATTGACGGCGTTTGTACAAATGGAAGTGATGAAAGAAGATTAATAAACACATGGTTTTGTAGATGCCATTTCTATCAGAATCAGACCCTTCTTAATCATTTGCTTTTCTGGGAACATGATCCCGAGGAGTATCTTAATATTCTGAATGGTATCGAAGCGGCGAAATCGCGCAAGAAATATTTGGAAGAACATCCAGAAGAGTCGGATGAGGAAGCACCGTATATTGATGATGAAATTAAGGAATTGGAATTCAGCTTAGAAGCAAGGCTGGCGTGCTGGAAATCTGAAAAAGAGCTTGATATGGATAAAGAGTTGGAAATCATAAAAAAGTGGGTGCAGGATAGGAAGAATCTAATAGAGGCTAAGATTTGCGCAGCGCCAGATTGTTCGGTTAATGATGGAAATGAGTGTCCCGCATGGGAATGATGCGCAGGATATGAGCCAGGAGGAGAATGAGGATCATGGATTACGAATTTTCACATGGTTTTATGGTGGATTTGCGAAGTTCAGTCAGAAGCGGAGGTGAGAGTATGACTAAAGGCAAAAAGGTTGTCATGAATGACAAATATCATGTATCAGAGAAAAATAAAGGCAAGGTTTTTGAGGTTGTAAGCGAGCCGTACAGTGTATGCGGAACTATGGTTGTTAAGTTGGGAGGGTATTCTGGATGCTATGCGTTGGATGGATTAACTGAAGTAAGAGAATGAAAATTGATGAAAGGAGCTGACAACATGGCATTTGACTTAGATCTGGATAAGATCAACGGTGGACAGCTGATGGAGAAGTACAGGTATGCGGCGTTGAAGGTGCTGGCTAACTGTTTGGATCCGGCGGTCTCGTTTAAGGGAAAGCGGAGTATCACGGTAAAAATATCTGTGGAACCGGATGAAAACCGGAACGTCCTTGATGTGACGAGTGATGTTACCTACAAGCTCGCGCCGCCACTGGCTGCAGTCACGAAGATGACGCTTAGCAAAGATTATTCGACCGGAAGGATCCATGTTCAGGAGTATGGATCCTGTATTCCAGGACAGTCGTCTTTGCAAGACTATGGAACGGATGAAAATGGAGATCTTATCATTCCCGATGAAAGAGTCGGAGAAATGATTGATTTTAGAAACAAAGGAAGAGGAGGGAACTAAAAATGATCAAAGAAGCATTACAGTACATCGTCGGAATGTCCGACATCAAAACATTCAAACATAATTACGAGGTATATTCGGATCGGCAGCTGTATCGTGTTCCAAATGAGATTGACTGCCCGGAACCGCTGGGAGTAAATACGCTTTCTGGTTTTATGGACTATGTAGCAGCGAACGAGGGACATATCGCAGAATGTGTAGATAATCCTGTGTACATCCAGATTGTGTCTCCGACTGAGGTACGACTTGTAAGCGTTTTAAATGAGGACAACAAGCGTGCCACATTTATCAAGGCGACAGCGTTGCTTCCCGATCAGAACTTTGGACGTGCGCTCGATCAGGAGCGTTTCCTGATCTGGCTTCGTACATCGTTTGTGGATACAGAAAATCGACAGGATATGATTCAATTCTGCGGATGTGTCACCGGAAATGATGTGGTAAATCTGGATGATGACGGTGTCTCACAGAAGGTGTCAGTATCGACGTTTGTCGGCACGCGCGATGCGATTGCACCGACGGATCCGGTGCTTCGTCCGTTCCGGACATTTGTAGATATTGAACAGCCAGAGTCACAATTTGTATTCCGGGCGAAAAAGACGGATATGGGTGTTGGATTTGTCCTGTATGAAGCAGACGGAGGCGCGTGGAAAACTGCAGCCATGGACACGATACGCAAATATATACTTAAGTATATGGAGGATCACCAGGCAGAATTTGATAACCGCGAGGTCATCGTGATCTGCTAATAGTTCATATTTTCAAATAAAAATAAGCGCTTGACTGAGGTATGAAATTTCGTTTTTTTAGTGAAAACAGCATACCTTAGTTAAGTGCACCCAAAAAAGGTGCTTTTATGGCAGAAAATGGAAATAACTGGATTAAATTGAATCGTTCGATCACGGATCACTGGCTCTGGTCATCCGGTGAGACGTTTTCGCGTGGACAGGCTTTTATTGACCTGCTTCTGATGGCTGCGTATGCGGATCATAAGGTGATGTCACAGGGAAAGATGATCGACTTGAAGCGTGGAAGTATGGTCACCAGCATCAGGTATCTGGCCGATCGCTGGCGCTGGTCAAAGGACAAAACGATGCACTTTTTGAACGATCTGGAAGCTGACGGAACAATCAAAAAAGTGTCGGACACAAAGCGGACGGTCTTAACCATAGTAAATTATGAGAAATATCAAGGTTTTGGAACATCTGACCGGACGCAAAACGGACGCGAAACGGACACAGACCGGACACGAAACGGACAGACAAAAGAAAGGAAAGAAGGGAAAAGAAATAATAATAATATTATATTTCACCCACCGTCTGTCGAAGAGGTCAGATCGTACTGCGAAGAAAATGGATATTCTGTTGACCCATCACAGTTTGTTGATTTTTATGAATCAAAAGGCTGGGTGGTAGGAAAGTCGAAGATGGAGGACTGGAAAGCATCCGTGAGGACATGGCAGAGAAATCGCAAGACGAATCAGTCAGGGAAGAAAAACACATTCAATGACTTTCCACAGAGAGATTACGACATGAATGAGTTTGAAAAGGAGCTGCTTGGCAAGTCAGGTGGAGCAGTTTAGGACAAGGAGGATGATGGAAAATGACAATGCATGTGACGGCAGTTGAAAATTATAAAGGCGGTGTTGGAAAAACGACGACAGCGTCGAACTTAGCATATGAGCTGTCCTGCGCCGGATACCGGACGCTTCTGGTGGACATGGATCCACAGCAGAACACTGCGTATCTGCTGCGGGCAAAGCAGCGGAAGGTGAATCTGGAGGATGCAATCAGCATGAAAGCCAGTGTGAAAAGGGCTATACAGAGGTGTGTATTTTCAAAAAATCTGTATCTGCTCGTAGGGTCAGACGGAATGGACAGTCTGGATCTGAATCACATTGATCTGCGTTTTATCCTGGATGAGTGCAAGGAAGATTATGATTACTGCATCATCGACTGTAATCCGGGAATGACGATGCTGACGATCAATGCGCTGGTGGCCGCGGATGATGTGATCATTCCGCTGGTACCGGATGCATTTGGAGCAGCTGGTCTGGAAAAGATCAGGGATTATATTGATCAGGCGAAGGAGTACAACGAGGGGATTCGCGTCATCGGGTGTGTGGCCACAATGTTCAATGGCCGTGCGAGCCAGCTTCGGACTATACGCAAGATCATGGACCGCGATGTGATCCCGGTCTTCGATACATGTATTTCTGACTCCGAGGCAGTCAATACGGCGTTGGAACAGCGCAAGCCGGTATCGTTGCACAGAAGAAGGAGCAGTGTGGCAGAGGACTACAGGAATTTTACGAAGGAGTATATTGGGAGGGTGAGCGATGGCAAGTAAGAAAAAAGGCAGCGTAGAGCGCATGCACATGAGTAGAACGCTGAAAGAAATATGCGAAGCTGACCAGATGCGGCGTAAACTTGAGGGGATTCCGATTGGAAAGATACTTATGATTCCTTCTGAATTGTCGGATATGGACGAGGGAAGAAAAAGAAAATCGCCAAAAAGCATGTTTCGGGTAAAATTCAAAGTCGTTGGCAAGAACAGGCATATGCTTATATGCGAGCGCAATAATGGAACACGTGAATGCTTCACTTTTGGAGATCTTGTGATTCTCCAGAAAAAGTACGGAGGGCTGATCGATGGGGAGTCTGAATGATATCATAAACGGGAAATCAAACAAAGAGAAAAAGACAGGAATGAAGCGTGGTACCGTAGTTATGATTCCGATCACCCAGCTGGTGCCGAATGAGGATAATAAGCGATCTTTTGGGGAGCGGGAGGAGCGGAATATAGATGTTTTGGCAGAAGAGCTGCTGATCAGCGGTCGTGTGTTGGAGAATCTGATCGTCAGGGAGATGGACGATGATAACAGGTATCTGATCTTGTCCGGACACAGACGGTATTATGCTTCAAGAAAAAATGTAGAGGATGGCCACATGGAGTTTGCAGAGCTTCCGTGTGAGGTGACGGATGAGTCTGACGCAAAGTCATACTATAACCTGCTGATCGCGAATCTGGCAACAGAGCCTCTTACCGAGCATGAAAAGATGACATCAACGATGCATCTGAGAGATGTACTGCCGGAACTGCTTGGCGATGATGCGCTCAGAGGACGCAGGCTGCGTGAGAAGATCGCAGAAACGCTGCATGTATCGCAGACCAAGGTAGCACAGTATGAAAATATCAGCAACAATCTGGTTGATGATGCGATGGAGCTGTTTGAAAACCAGAAGATGAATGTGTCAACGGCAAATGACCTTGCAGGGCTTCCGGAAGATGTGCAGAAAGAATTCGTCAAAGACGGAGTTGCTCCGGAGATGTCTGATGTGCGTGCAGTTAGACAGGAATTAAAGACGATACAGTCGTATACACAAATGAACGATCAGGAAAAGAGAGAAGCTGCTTTCATTCTTGACAATCTTTTGATCAATACAGACCTGAAAAAGTATCGTGATGCAATTGAAAAGTTTGGAATGATGTTTCTGTCATCTGAATTAAGCGGTGAGGAGAAACATGTTTCAGGAGAAAAATATGCCGCCGAGATAGCAAGTATGTTGCTGTATTACAGGGAATCCAGACAGTTTGTTGGGAAGGATACAGCTATGTATATCTTCGGAAACCGGCGCATCACACTTTCAAGATACAACTGCCAGAATCCGGTCAATCTGTCATTTAGTTACAATGGATTTTTCAACACATTCTGTGAGATTTATCGCGAGGAGATACTGAAACACGATATTCCCAGTGAGGAATCCGGGCAGATGAAGATTGATGATTATGATGAGGACGATCCGTATGAACAGATCATACCGCAGAAAGGCTCCTGCGATGGGAAATGCTTCAACTGCAGGAATATAGAGTGCAACTCCTATCAAACACCACGCGAAAAGTGTATGTATTTTGACATGATTGACTGCACGATTCCTTATGTGTTTGGAAATTTGAAAAAGGATTTCCCGGATCTATACGAGAAGTGCACCGGATGCTGCATGGGATGCACGGTGGCAGATGCGTGTAAATATGCATGCAGTCGAAAGGATATGAGCATCATCAGGGAGCGCGCCGGTATTCGTGAGAATCCTGCGGAGGAAAAGCCTGTCGCAAGATTTGCGATTCCGAATGAGGAAGAGGTGCTTACGATCAAGTCTATGATGACCATACGGAGCATGCTCCGCGCATATCTTTACCTGAAAGAAACGTATTCGTTCGAGGTTGATTACGAAAAATTCTCAGGTGCAACAGGTTATTTTGACAAATTGAAGTCTGAGCGTACACCTATCAAAGAAACATTGACAGCTCATCCGTGCTGGATTAAGGCGGAGTCATTTGGAAAAGGACGGTACAAAGTGACCTATGCGTTTGGCGAGTTGACCAACACACAGGAAATAATGTATGATGTACATACAGTGATTGATATCTTGCGGAGGGCAATCGCCATCGGATATTTTGGTAATGATGAGGAGATGCAGTATGTCAGATACAGACCGATGGCGGATGAAGCAAAGCAATTTATTGATGGATATGAGCAGTGGAAAAAGTGGTTTGAACTGCCACAGATCGGAGCAACATACTACCGCGTGGTGATGGACGATGGATGTCAGATTGTTGCGATTGCATATGCAAGCGTGCAGAATGTTGCATGTAATGTGGAATATTATTACATTGCAAGACATCATCGCATGGATAATATATTTAATGAGTTTAAGATTTCACGTGAAGATCTGATAACAAAACTGAAATCGAAGTAAGCAGTTCGGAGGTATGCAATGAAAAGGAAAAAGGAATCTGTTTATCAAAAGACGGAGAAGCTCCTGCGGGCGTATCCGGCGCTGAAAGATCATGTATCTGATGAGAATGAATATATGAACATGATTTTCAAAGGAAAAAGCAAGAGCATCACGTCATGGTCAAAAACGCCGAGTGAGTTTCATGAGGACCAGGCGCTGCATCAAAGATTCGATTCGCTGCAGAGATCAAAGGCAGATATTGAGAGAATTGAGAAGGCGCTCAGCAAGCCGGATGTGGTTCCATATATGCCGGTTGTGGAGGCTGCATATTTCCTCATAAAAGATGACGGAAATCGTCCAACAAATGAGGATGTGGCGCAGCGGCTTCACATGGATCCGCGAACAGTATCGAGGCACAGAAAGTCAGCAGTGGAGCGGATTTCCGTGCATCTGTTTGGATCGGACGCAATTGTATAAAAAAATAAAAGATGTCCTTGACATGGTATTTTTTATGGTAATTTTCGTGTCCAAAACATAGCATATTGCTAGGGTAAATTTATTGTAGGTTTTTGAAAAAATACAAAAAGAGAGAACACCAAATGTGATAGTATAGATTCGCTAAAAAAATACGTCACAAAAGAAAGGTGTTCTCTCATGAATAGTATAACCGAATTTATTAAAAATG
>JALFNQ010000088.1 GCA_022773965.1 Lachnospiraceae bacterium | reverse complement strand
AAACAAACCGTTTCTGGGAGGTGTCTCCTACCGGGAAAAAATACAAAAAGTTGTGGTAGAAATATCCTACCGGGAAGAAATACACAATAAAAATTTACAAGGAGAAGAACAAAAAATGGCACACAAAGAACTGATCTTGAGTCCCGAATTTGAGTGCATGAGCGCAGATGAGATGGCTGTGCTCCAGGGGGAAAAATTAAAGAAAGTCGTAAAACGCTGCTACGAAAACGTACCGTTTTACACAAAGAAAATGAAAGAAATCGGCGTAGAGCCCGGTGATATCAGGGGGATTGAGGATATCGTAAAGCTGCCCTTCACCACGAAGGACGACCTGCGGGAGAACTATCCGAACGGACTTTGGGCTGTGCCGCCCTCAGAGATCGTGCGCGTGCAGGGAACTTCAGGAACGACCGGAAAACTGACCATCGTTGGATATACAAAGCATGATGTAGATGTATGGGCAGAGAGCATTGGTCGCTGTATGACCATGTCCGGCGTGACAAAAGAGGATATTGTGCATGTCTGCTATGGATATGGACTGTTCACCGGTGGACTAGGTGCAGATTTCGGTGCACAGAGAGTAGGTGCAATGGCAGTGCCCATGTCAGCCGGAAATACCCAGCGCCAGCTCATGGTGATGGAGGATCTGCAGGCGACAGCGCTCATGTGTACACCTTCCTATGCATTAAACCTTGCAGAGTCTATCGTGGCAGCCGGAAAGAAGGATGCTATGAAGTTAAAAGTCGGCATCCACGGCGCAGAGCCCTGGACAGAGGAGATGCGCAAAAAGATTGAGGATCTGCTTGGCATCGACTGCTATGATATCTATGGACTGTGCGAGATCACCGGACCCGGTGTGGCACAGGATTGCCAGCATCATAACGGATTGCATGTCAACCATGATTTCTTTTATCCTGAGGTGCTTGATCCTGTTACTCATGAGGCTGTGGCAGACGGCGAGCTGGGCGAATTAGTATTTACCACACTTGAAAAAGAAGGTATGCCGTTGCTTCGCTACCGCACCAAGGATCTGACAAGCATTACCCACGAGCCCTGTGAATGCGGCAGAACGACACCGCGAATCAGTAAGTTTAAGGGACGTACCGATGACATGAAGGTCATCCGTGGCGTGAATGTATTCCCGACACAGGTGGAGACCGTTCTGTTATCTATGGGTGGAGATATCTCCAACCATTATCTGATGGTTGTTGACCGCGAGAACAACGCGGATGTGCTGACTGTCATGGTAGAGGTAAACGAGGGCGTATTCTCCGATGAGATCGGAAAGCTGGATGCATTAAAGAAAGAAGTCGGAGCAAGATTAAAACAGGCACTTGGAATTTCTGTTGTTGTCAAGCTGGTAGAGCCGATGACGATCCAGCGCAGCGAAGGAAAAGCAAAGCGTGTCATCGACAACCGTGGTCTGAACTAAAAGGAGGGCATTATGATCGTAAAACAGTTATCCGTTTTTTTAGAGAACAGAGAAGGACGCATAAAGGATGTGTTGGAGATCCTTGCAACAAACGATATTAACCTTGTGGCAATCAGTCTGGCTGATACCAGTGAGTATGGATTGCTTAGAATGATCGTATCTGATCCGGAAAAGGCACAGCGTGTGCTGAAAGAAAACTATGTATCAGCCATGCTGACCGATGTGATCTGTATTCGCGTGCCTCACGCAGTCGGCTCCCTATATAAGGCAATGAAAGCACTGGAGGATGCAAAGGTAAACGTGGAATATATGTACGCTTTTGCCAACGGAGATGATGCATCTGCTGTATTAAAGACCAGAGATGCTGAACTTGCTATTAAGACACTGGAGGAGAAGGGCTTTTCTGTCTATACAAAGGATGAAGCATACGCCACCGGAGCTTGATCAATGATATAATTTGATACGTTAAAGCGTTAATTTGGCACTTGCGCTTGACAAACATTTCAGATGTGCTAGAATAAAAAAGATTTAAATATAGAATCATGAGGAAGAAATACGATGAGAAAGCAGATTTTATCATTGCTCGTAGAGAATACTGCTGGTGTCACCAGTCATATTTCAGGACTGTTCAGCCGCAGAGGCTACAATATTGACAGCTTTTCGGCAGGTGTGACCGCTGATCCCAGATTTACGCGTATCACAATTGTGAGTACGGGAGATGAGCAGGTACTTGAGCAGATCAAAAAGCAATTGGAAAAACTGGAGGATGTGCTGGATATTAAGATTTTGGAGCCAAATGCATCGGTGACAAGAGAGCTGATTTTAGTGAAGATCCGTGCAAAGGATACCGAACGACAGGCAGTGATGAATGCAACTGAGATCTTCCGTGGAAGGATTGTGGATGTCACAAATGATTCTATGGTGATCGAACTGACCGGACATCAGGAGAAGCTGGAGGCCTTCTTGAACCTGCTTCAGGGATATGAGATTCTGGAGCTGGCGAGAACTGGTATTACAGGACTTACCCGCGGGTCCGCGGATGTTACATACTTGGATTAAATGTGGCTGCATCAGCGGCTACAGAAAATTTTATTAAACTTAGGAGGCAACTATCAATGGAATCACAGGCAAGAATTTTTTATCAGGAAGATTGTAATCTTTCTTTACTGGATGGAAAGACCATCGCAGTGATCGGCTATGGCAGTCAGGGACATGCACATGCTTTGAACTTAAAAGACAGTGGATGCCATGTTATCATCGGTCTGTATGAGGGCAGCAAGTCATGGGCAAAGGCTGAGAAGCAGGGCTTCGAGGTATATACCGCAGCAGAGGCAGCAAAGAAGGCTGACATCATCATGATCCTGATCAACGATGAGTTACAGGCAGATATGTACAAGAAGGATATCGAGCCCAACCTTGAGCCGGGAAATATGTTAATGTTTGCCCACGGCTTCAATATTCATTTTGGATGCATCAAGCCGCCGAAGGATGTCGATGTTACCATGATTGCACCGAAGGCTCCCGGACATACTGTTCGCAGTGAGTATCAGGCTGGCAAAGGTACTCCCTGTCTGGTAGCTGTAGAACAGGATGCTACCGGTAAGGCACTGGATCTTGCATTAGCATACGGACTTGGAATCGGTGGAGCAAGAGCTGGTCTTCTTGAGACAACCTTCCGTACCGAGACTGAGACAGATCTTTTCGGTGAGCAGGCAGTTCTATGCGGTGGTGTCTGTGCACTGATGCAGGCAGGTTTTGAGACCTTATGTGAGGCTGGTTATGATCCGAGAAATGCATACTTTGAGTGTATCCATGAGATGAAGCTGATCGTAGATCTGATCTACCAGTCAGGCTTCGCCGGAATGAGATATTCTATCTCCAACACGGCTGAGTACGGCGATTATATAACCGGACCGAAGATTATCACTGAGGATACCAAGAAAGCAATGAAGAAGATTCTTTCTGATATTCAGGATGGTACTTTTGCAAAAGAGTTCTTATTAGATATGTCACCTGCAGGTCGTCAGGTTCACTTCAAAGCTATGCGTAAGCTGGCTGCTGAGCATCCCTCTGAGAAGGTTGGTGAGGAAGTTCGTAAGCTGTACAGCTGGAACAACGAGGATGACAAGCTCATCAACAACTAATACATATTTCAGACAGGTCAAAGCACTTGCCGTGCAGATCATAAGAATATGATGTGTCGGAATTGCTGGGATACTGACAATTCTGATATCAGGCGGATTTCACCTATGGGTGGAATCCGCTGTTGAATTATAACAGACGTAAAACCAGGAGGTTGCTTTTATGGCAAAACTTTACAATCATAAGGTAGTGGAGCCCAAATGGCAGAAGGTCTGGGACGACGAGAAAGCATTTGCTGCGACAGATGATTACAGCAAACCAAAATATTATGCACTTGTCGAATTCCCGTATCCTTCCGGACAGGGACTCCATGTAGGTCATCCGAGACCCTATACGGCACTGGATATCGTAGCGCGCAAGCGCAGAATGCAGGGCTACAATGTGCTTTATCCGATGGGATGGGATGCATTCGGATTACCTACAGAGAACTATGCAATTAAAAATAAAATTCATCCGCGTATTGTCACTGAGCAGAATGTAGCACGTTTTAAAGGGCAGCTGCATTCCCTTGGATATTCCTTTGACTGGGATCGTGAGATCAATACGACAGATCCGAATTATTATAAATGGACCCAGTGGATTTTCCTGAAATTGTTCAAAGCCGGACTGGCTTATAAGAAAGAGATGCCCATCAACTGGTGTACTTCCTGCAAGGTCGGACTTGCAAACGAGGAGGTTGTCAACGGTGTCTGTGAGCGTTGTGGCGCTCCGGTTGTCCGCAAGGTAAAGAGCGAGTGGATGTTAAAGATCACTGAGTATGCGGACAAGCTGATCGAAGGTTTAAATGACGTAGATTACATTGAGCGTGTAAAAGTACAGCAGAAGAACTGGATCGGCCGTTCCACTGGTGCAGAGGTAGATTTTTCTATCAAGGGGAAAGAAGATAAGCTGCGCATTTATACAACACGTTGTGATACATTATTCGGTGTTACCTACATGGTCGTTTCACCGGAGCATCCGATGATCGATAAGTATAAGGATGAGATCAAAAACTGGGAGGAGATTGAAGGCTACCGTGAGCAGGCTTCCAGAAAGTCTGATTTTGAGCGTGCAGAACTGGCAAAGGATAAGACCGGTGTACAGATCAACGGTCTGACCGCCATCAATCCGGTGAACGGAAAAGAGATTCCCATCTGGATTTCTGACTATGTACTCATGAGTTATGGAACAGGTGCGATCATGGCAGTTCCCGCACACGATGAGCGTGACTGGGAGTTTGCAAAGAAATTTGGTCTGCCGATGATCCAGGTTGTTGCCAAAAACGGCGAGGAAGTGGACATCAATGAGGGCGCATTTACAGATGTTGCCACAGGTGTGTTGATCAACTCTGATTTCATCAACGGATTAGAGGTCAAGGATGCCAAAGAAAAGATGATCGAGTTCCTTGAGGAGAACAAGATCGGTACAGCAAAGACAAACTACAAGCTGCGTGACTGGGTATTCTCCCGTCAGCGTTACTGGGGCGAGCCGATTCCTATTGTTCACTGTGAGAAGTGCGGATATGTTCCCCTTGATGAGAGTGAGCTGCCGCTGCTTCTCCCTGAGGTAGACAGCTATATGCCTACCGATAACGGAGAGTCACCCTTAGCAGCCATGACAGACTGGGTAAATACGACCTGTCCCTGCTGTGGAGGCCCTGCAAAGCGAGAGACCGACACAATGCCTCAGTGGGCTGGTTCTTCGTGGTATTTCCTGCGTTACACCGATCCGAACAACAATGAGGCACTTGCAAGCAAGGAAGCTCTGGAATACTGGATGCCGGTTGACTGGTACAACGGTGGTATGGAGCATACTACACTGCATCTTCTGTATTCTCGTTTCTGGCATAAATTCCTCTATGATGAGGGCGTAGTAAATACTCCCGAGCCGTATCAGAAGCGTACCTCACACGGTATGATTCTCGGTGAGAACGGTGAGAAGATGAGTAAGTCCCGTGGAAACGTGGTAAATCCGGATGATATCGTTCGTGACTACGGCGCAGACACACTGCGTACCTACGAGATGTTTATCGGTGCCTTTGATCTGGCTGCTTCCTGGTCAGAGGATGGCGTGAAGGGCTGCCGGCGTTTCTTAGAGCGTGTATGGAAGCTGCAGGATCTCATGACTGACGAAGAGGGCTACTCTAAGGATTTAGAGATAAAGATGCACCAGACGATCAAGAAGGTCAGCAATGATTTTGAAAATCTGAAGTACAATACTGCGATCGCAGCTATGATGGCGCTGATCAATGATTTTTATAAGAAGAATTCCATTACAAAGGGTGAGTTTAAGACACTCATTACCCTGCTGAACCCGGTTGCACCTCATATCACAGAGGAACTGTGGGAGATTGCCGGCTTTGAAGGCAGAGTATACCAGACCACATGGCCTGAGTATGACGAGGCAAAGACGGTAGAAGCTACCGTGGAGATCGCACTTCAGATCAACGGCAAGATCCGTGGAACACTGGTGATCGCAAAAGATGCCGATAAGGATGATGTCATCGCAAAGGCAAAGGAGGAGCTTGCCGACAAGCTCACCGGAACGATCGTGAAGGAGATCTATGTCCCCGGACGTATCGTAAATATTGTTCAGAAGTAATTGTTCAGAACAGATCGAAGCACTTGCTGCTGAGATCGTGAATACATGATTCAGGAGTGAAAAAATCCCATCGTCGAAGACGATTTTCATGGATTTTTTCATCGTAACTGTGAAGGTACTGAACAGTTCGTTCAGAAGTAAATAGAAAACAGGCCGCAACATCTGCTGCGGCCTTCATCATATCATATAGGAGGAAAAAAACATGGGAATGACAATGACGCAGAAGATCCTTGCAGCACATGCGGGATTAGAGAGCGTAGTAGCCGGACAGCTCATAGAGGCAGACCTTGACCTCGTACTTGGTAATGATATTACCTCTCCGGTTGCGATCCATGAGATTGAGAAGATGAATGTAGAGGGTGTATTCCACAAGGATAAGATCGCCCTTGTCATGGATCATTTTGTACCGAACAAGGATATCAAGTCTGCAGAGCACTGCAAGTGCGTGCGGGAGTTTGCCTGCAAGAATGAGATCACAAATTATTTTGATGTGGGAGAGATGGGTATTGAGCATGCACTGCTCCCGGAGAAAGGTCTAACGGTAGCCGGTGATGTGATCATCGGTGCAGATTCCCACACCTGTACATACGGAGCGCTGGGAGCATTTTCTACCGGTGTCGGCAGCACAGATATGGCAGCTGGAATGGCAACCGGACGCGCATGGTTCAAAGTGCCTTCTGCCATCAAGGTTGTGATCACCGGAAAAAAGCAGAAGTTTGTCAGCGGCAAGGACGTGATCCTTCACCTGATCGGTGAGATCGGCGTGGACGGAGCGCTGTATCAGTCTTTAGAGTTTGTCGGAGACGGTATTGCAGAACTGTCCATGGATGATCGTTTTACCATCGCAAACATGGCGATTGAGGCGGGCGCAAAGAACGGTATTTTCCCGGTAGACGCGCTGGCTGAAAAGTACATGAAGGAGCATTCCAAGAGACCCTACAAGATCTATGAGGCAGATCCTGACGCAGAGTATGTGCGTGAGGTTGTGATCGATCTGAGTACGTTAAAGCCGACGGTTGCGTTCCCGCATCTGCCGGAAAACACAAAGACCATCGATGAAGTAGGTGACATTGCTATTGATCAGGTTGTGATCGGTTCCTGCACAAACGGCCGCTACGAGGATCTGGCTGTTGCAGCTGAGATCTTAAAGGGTAAAAAAGTGAAGAAGGGACTACGTGTCATCGTGATCCCTGCCACACAGCAGATTTATCTGGATGCCATGGAGGCAGGCTTTATCCGTACTTTCATCGAGGCAGGTGCGATCGTCAGCACACCGACCTGCGGTCCGTGTCTTGGCGGCTATATGGGTATCCTTGCAGAGGGAGAGCGCTGCGTATCCACCACAAACCGTAACTTTGTCGGACGTATGGGACATGTGAACAGTGAGATTTATCTTGCCAGTCCGGCTGTCGCAGCAGCCAGTGCACTGACCGGTAAGATTTCTGATCCGAGAAAAATATAGGAGGAATGACGACATGAAAGCAAACGGACATGTATTTAAATATGGAGATAATGTAGATACAGA
>JALFNQ010000084.1 GCA_022773965.1 Lachnospiraceae bacterium | reverse complement strand
TTTGGTTGAACAGTTCGAGCTTGTCTCTGATTGCACGATTTAATTCGGCAAGGGAGAAGAACTGTTCATCCCGAAGTGCTGCTGTTATCCAGGTAGAGATATTTCCTACCATTCCTTCAGCATTCGGCTTATCCTTGGGAGTTCTGACACGAGCCGGAATAATAGCTGTACCATAGTGTTCAGCCAGTTCCTGATAAGTTTCATTGATCTGCTGGTCTTTCCATCCACCATTGTGGATAACTGCTGTCTTGCAGTTATCCGGTACAAGTATTCTGGCAACACCGCCAAAAAACTCGTACATATGGACATGGGCAGTAATCCAGGATTTCTGCTTCATATCCAGAAAGGCTTCTACATATGCATACTGGCTGTAAGTCATTACACCTACAAATATGTAAGCCTTTAAAATTTCACCGGTATCCGGGTCAATAATTGTTGCAGGATCACCTGCCCAGTCAACTTCAACCTGCTCACCGGGTTTGCGATTGATGTGCATGGTAGCACGTCGTTTCTGCTCATCCTGCTGGATGTGATAGCAGAATTGAGAATACATGAGCGGCTCGTCGCCGTTGGCACGACAGTCCTCCATGTATTCAGTCCACAGGAGCTTTTTACTGACTCCATTGCGGAGCAACTCCTTACGAATGTAAGCGTAGTCAGGCATCCTCTTATTGGATGTGATTTGATTTGCAGAAGGGAAAAACTTTTCTGCAAGTACAGCATCGGTATCGCTTTCATCAAGCGGCCAGGAAATATCTAATTCCTTAGCTCGCCTTAAAACGCGATTGACCGTCTTCTTGGAGACATTGCAGCTGTCGGCAATGCTCTGCTGACTGAGTCCCAGACTACTAAGTCTGAGAATCTCTCGATACTTGGTCATAGTCATGACCTCCTTTGAATGTATTTACACCTTGGTGCATAATTACATTCTAAAGGATTTATGATAAAGGTTTCCACTACCGGAATGGTGGTTTCCTTAAAAACGGATTTGCGGTTTCCTATCCCCGGACAGCAGGGACACGGAGGCCGGATTATTCATTACTAGCTAACAAATATGAAAAACAAGGAAAAAAGGCGCCTGACTACAATGAATCAGATTCATCGTATCAAAGAGCTTAATTTAAAAAGTTGCGAAAACGCAAAAAACTCCCTTGAAAAAGTTACAAATTTTACAAAAACTCCCTTGAAAAAGTTATTCAATTCATTTATCCTTTCTACAGAACAACGTTAGAAGCAAGGAGGGAGAACAATGTTAAAGCGAAAAATTGAACAGCGGTTGCAGGAATGGAAGCGTTCTCCGAACAGAAAGCCGCTGTTAATCAAAGGGTGCAGGCAGTGCGGAAAGACTTATTCTGTGCTCGATTTTGCGAAAAAGAATTACAAGCATGTCGTATATTTGAACTTCTTCGAGAACCCGGATTACTGTTCCGTTTTTGAAGGATCGTTGGAAATCGATAATATTACGATGCTCCTCTCTGCGTTGCTTGGAAGTGAAGCGGTATTTGAGCCGGGGAAAACGATTCTTGTACTGGATGAGATTCAGGAATGCCCGGACGCAAGAACCGCATTGAAGTTCTTCCATTTGGATGGTCGCTACGATGTAATCGGAACAGGGTCTCTGTTAGGGGTAAGAGGTTACGGAAAAGAACCAAAGTCAATCCCGGTAGGATACGAAACAACCATAGACATGAGCCCGTTGGATTTTGAAGAATTTTTGTGGGCGAATGGAATCTCGGAAGTTGTCATTGACTCGCTGCGAAAGAATATTCGCGGAGTCACTCCGGTTCCGGCGGCGCTTCATAAAAAAATGCGTCAACTGCTTTTGCAATATACGGTTGTGGGCGGTATGCCGGATGTGGTGCAGACCTTCGTTGACACCAAACGACTGGATGAAGTGCTGAACATGCAGCGAGATATTGTTCGCTCCTACGAAGACGATATGATAAAGTATGCGAATCAAAAGGACAAGTCCCACATACTCGAGTGTTTTCAATCCATCCCGAAACAGTTGAGCAAGGAAAACAAGAAGTTTCAATATTCCGTCGTAAAAAAAGGTTCTACCGCATCCAAATATGCCGGAAGTCTGCAGTGGATTGAAGATGCGGGAATTATATCTCGATGCTACAACCTCACTGCTACTGAGTTGCCTCTGGATGGCAATGCGCAGGACGATGTCTTTAAAGTGTATATGAGGGACTGCGGACTTTTCATCAGCATGTTGGAAGATGGAACTCAATTTGATGTCCTGCAAGGGAACCTCGCTCGATATAAAGGGGCGATTTTTGAAAACCTCATTGCAGATATGTTCACCAAGATGGGGCGAAAGCTGTACTATTTTCACAAAAACTCCGGATTGGAAGTGGAGTTTGTAATTCGATATAAAGGGGAGTGCACGTTGGTGGAAGTAAAAGCTTCCTCCGGAAATACGAAAAGCACGAAGACAATCCTGGCGCATCCCGAAAAATATCATGTAAATTCGGCCATTAAGTTGGGCGATTATAATGTTGGCAGGAGCGGTGAAATTCTTACCCTTCCGCTCTACATGGCATTTCTTCTTACAGAAGTATAGATTTATCCGGATTTTGCTTCGTGATGTGTCTATTCCGAAATTGGGTGCGACTGCACCCGTTCTCGGAATAAAAAAGCCTTCCCCCATTGACGATTATACTGAATATTGGGTGTAATATATTCCGACATCAGGTGCAAGTGCACCGGTTTTCGGAATGGAGGGTGCCTTATGGAAATTTAACGTGATGTTTATCTGGATAAGTTGATCCGGAAAAAGAAAAATGGACTGATAAAAGTAGTGACGGGTGTAAAAAGATGCGGAAAATCATATTTGCTGTTTCATCTTTTTCATGATCATCTGTGTTCCGTGGACGAGGAGACGAGATTCGCGTCTATCCTTTAAGCTTTTCCGAATACGTTTCTGTATACCAGGGCTCACAGGATGAAGCGTGGGATGACTATCTTGTTTATGGTGGTCTGCCGCTCATCTTAACAATGGAAGA
>JALFNQ010000082.1 GCA_022773965.1 Lachnospiraceae bacterium | reverse complement strand
GGAGGACTTTAAGCAGCTTCTGGCTTAAGCAGGAATCTTGTAAAACTTAATATTCTTCGGATTTTTTGAATGCACCTTTACGGGAAAAAGAATGGTGCTATAATAGGTGTCGATGAGGGACAATGGCGTACCAGATAGCGGTATGGCATTGTCTTTTTGTTTTGGAAGAGAAACGCTCCGTGAGAAGCGTGAATTTTTTGGTATATCTAAAGGAGGAAAAGGAAAAATGTTGAGAACAGATTTACCGAAGATTATTACAGAGACAGTGCCCGGACCGAAGTCACAGGCACTGATCGGCCGAAGAAAGGCAGCGACACCCAGTGCCATTGGATGTGTCTATCCGGTTGCCATCGAGCGTGGTGAAGGCGCGATGGTGGAGGATCTGGACGGGAACAAATTCCTGGACTGGATCGGCGGCGTTGGCGTATTAAATATCGGTTATTCACAGCCTGAAGTCGTAGAGGCAGTCAAGGCTCAGGCGGATAAATATTTTCACGGTATGTTTAATATCGTGACACATGAGGGCTATGTGGAGCTGGCGGAGAAGCTGGCAGCGATCGCTCCGGTCAAAGGAGATAAAAAGAAAGCATTTTTTACAAACAGTGGTGCTGAAGCTGACGAGAATGCCGTCAAGGTAGCAAAGGCATTTACAAAGAGAAACAATATTATCGTATTTTCCGGTGCGTTCCACGGTCGTACCCTGCTCACCATGTCCATGACATCAAAGAAGGCATATGCGATCGGTATGGGACCTTTCCCGGATGGTATTTTCCGTGCGCAGTTCCCTTATTACTATCGCAATCCGGAAGGAATGCCTGCGGATAAGGCATGTGATTACTATCTGTCATCCATTTATGCTGTTTTTGAGCAGTGCGCACCGGCAGACACGATCGCAGCAATTGTTGTTGAGCCGCTGCAGGGTGAGGGAGGATTTATCCCAGCTCCCATTGAGTGGGTAAAAGCAGTTCGCAAGATCTGTGATGACAACGGAATTATGTTAGTTGCCGACGAGGTACAGTCTGGCTTCTGTCGTACCGGACGCATGTTTGCAACCGACTACTGGAAAGAGGCAGGTGTGCAGCCGGATATTATAGCGACTGCGAAATCCATTGCAGCAGGTGTGCCTTTATCAGCCATCATTGCAAGAGAAGAGATCATGGAGGCTCCCGCAAAAGGAACGATCGGCGGTACTTTTGGCGGAAATGCGCTTGCCTGCGCAGCTTCCTTAAAGACCATCGAGATCATGGAGCGCGACCATCTGGCAGACCGTTCGCTGGAGATCGGAGAGAAAGTGACTGCCCGCTATAACGAGTGGAAGGAAAAATATGACTGTGTTGGCGACGTGCGCGGACTGGGTGCCATGATCGGTCTGGAGTTAGTTAAGGATCAGGCAACGAAAGAACCGGATGCACTGCTCACTGCTGCGCTTATTCAGGAGTGTGCAAAGAATGGACTGCTGATCGAGAATGCTGGAACTTACGGAAATGTCATCCGTTTCCTGGCACCGCTTGTGATCACGGATGAGCAGCTGGAGGCAGGACTGGAGATTATGGAACAGGCGCTTGTAAAATGCATGAACCAGTAAGTGGTGACAGGCAGATCGCAGACTGTACAACAGAGTATTGGGAGGAGACAGTCTGTAGCAGAGAAAGATATGTGATTGCGAAACTGCGGATTCGGCGATTTCCACTCATGTGAGTACATGTGAGGCAGGCACGTTTTGAATGAGTTTCGCAAGCATTGAATGAATTAGCAGGAAAAATAGGAGAAAAAATTTATCATGCAGCAGTTAATGATAAGACCAACCATACATAAATTTGACACCGCAAAGGAATTTGCAGAAAGCTTTGCCATTGGTGAGGGAGATCTCGTTCTCACCAATGAATATATCTACAAGCCCTATTTTGGCAGTATGAATCTGGGCTGTGATGTGATCTTTCAGGAGAAATACGGCGCAGGCGAGCCCTCGGATGAGATGGCTGAGGCGATTTACAGGGATATCTATGCTGATGGAAAAGCTGCCCCGAAGCGTATCATCGCCATCGGCGGTGGCACGATCATCGACCTGGCAAAGCTCTATGCGCTAAAACAGACAACGCCGATCCTTGACCTGTATGACGGAAAGATTCCGGTAGAAAAGGACAAAGAGCTGATCCTTGTACCGACCACCTGCGGCACAGGCTCAGAGGTGACAAATATCTCGATCCTTGCATTAAAGAGCAGAGGGACAAAAAAGGGACTGGCAAATGATGCGATGTACGCAGATGCGGCAGTACTTGTGCCAGAGTTTTTAGAGGGACTTCCGGACTATGTGTTTGCGACCAGCTCCATCGACGCCCTGATCCACGCCATCGAATCCAGCCTTTCTCCGAAGGGAAATGTGTATACAAGAATGTTTGGATACAAGGCCATCGAGATGATCTTAAATGGCTATAAGGTGATTCGTGATGAAGGTATGGCAGCAAGAAAACCGTTACTTTCCGATTTTATGATCGCGTCCAACTATGCAGGTATCGCCTTTGGAAATGCAGGCTGTGCGGCCGTCCACGCACTGAGCTATCCGTTAGGCGCAACCTATCACGTGGCACACGGCGAATCCAACTATGCGATGTTTACCGGCGTGATGAAAAACTATATGGAGCTCAAAACGGATGGTGAGATCGCGAAGCTGAACCGTTTTCTGGCGGATATTTTAGAGTGTCCGGTTCGCTATGTCTATGAGGAGCTGGAAAAGCTCTTAAATGTACTGATCCCGAAAAAAGCACTGCACGAGTATGGTGTGACAGAGGAGCAGCTTTCGGAGTTTGCGGATTCCGTTATGGAAAACCAGGGCAGACTCATGGCGAATAATTTTGTGGAGCTGGATCGTGAGCGGGTGTATAAGATTTATAAAGAGTTGTGGTGAAATAGTTATTGTTAAAGAAGATAGAGGTTCATTTTGAGCCGATGTTAAAACGGGCTATGCGGTTTTGCATAGCCCGTTTTGTAATAGACAGTCATTTATTTAACAAATGAAAATTGAGGATTCGTGATTTTAGTGGTACAATACCCGTAGTGTTAGATTCAGATGTTGGATGACAAAAGGAGTCAGGAAAGATGGGTATATTATTCCTGAATATGAAATGTTGCATACGCAAGGTAAGGAATATATTGTGAATGATATTCTGGAGACCATGAAGGAAAGAGGGGTTAAGTTATGATTTTGTATCAT
>JALFNQ010000122.1 GCA_022773965.1 Lachnospiraceae bacterium | reverse complement strand
GAGCGCCGCCCTGTCACGGCGGAGGTCACGGGTTCGAGTCCCGTCTGGGTCGTTTAATTAAATATGGGATCTTAGCTCAGCTGGGAGAGCATCTGCCTTACAAGCAGAGGGTCATAGGTTCGAGCCCTATAGGTCCCATTTCACGCAATCTATATTATTGATTGCGCGAGGTAATAAAGCGTAAAATGTGGCAAGTTGTTTCGCAACTGGTGCACACAATCTTTCGAGTTGGCGCATATTTTCTTTATGCCGATGTGGCTCAATTGGCAGAGCAGCTGATTTGTAATCAGCAGGTTATCGGTTCGAGTCCGATCATCGGCTTTTAACAATGTTAGTTTCTTAGACTACTGTTGTTTAGGAAGATAATTAAATATTGTTATTTGGATGGATTCCCGAGTGGCCAAAGGGGACAGACTGTAAATCTGCTGCAAATTGCTTCGGTGGTTCGAATCCACCTCCATCCATTTTAAAACTTAATATCGCGGGGTGGAGCAGTCTGGAAGCTCGTCGGGCTCATAACCCGAAGGTCACAGGTTCAAATCCTGTCCCCGCAACTCAATGCCCAGTTAGCTCAGTTGGTAGAGCAAAGGACTGAAAATCCTTGTGTCTCTGGTTCGATTCCGGAACTGGGCATTTTTATACAAAAAAACAGCATGAATGTGCTGTTTTTTTGTTGCTATCATAGACTTTTATGGGTTATAATGAACAAATGAATAAAATATATCAAGCATTACAATATGCAACAAAAAGTGAACAAAATATTGATTATTTAACAGGTCTTATCAATCGAAGAGGCTTTTATGAAGTGTGGAAAAAAATGCCTGCAGATATGTTGGTGCACTGTATCTATATAGATGTAGATAATTTTAAGCTTGTCAACGACATATATGGACATTCAAGAGGCGATGAGCTGCTGGTATATGTAGCCCGTATTCTAAACGAGGCATTTCCTCAGCAGCTGGTTATTCGTATGGGTGGAGATGAATTTGTTGTAGTATGTGAGGGTGAGATAGAAGAAGATTCTTTGAAGAGTCGGATCGATCACTTGCAGTGTTTGATTAAAGAAGATTTTGACACCAGTGTGAGTGCGCTTCTATCCTTTAGTATGGGACTTACAGTAAAACAGCCTGTATCGAAGGGTATTTCGGTGATTCTGGATCAATGTGATGAAACCATGTACTATGTGAAGAAAAATGGTAAAGGAAGTTGTATCAGCTATGAAGAGATCAAGGATCATTTGACAGAGCAGAAAGCGATGAAAGACCGTTCGCTGACAGCTATCAATGAGAACGAGATTCAGATTTTAATGCGCCCTATTATCTATATGCAGACCTCAGATGTATATGCTGCACAGGTAGTAGCACAGTGGGATTTTCCGGGTCTTGGTATATTGCCGGAAGAAAAATTTTTCCCGGTATTTGAGCAGTATGGTGTCAGTACATTTCTGGATGAAATTGTATTTGAGCAGGCTTGTAAGTGGAAAGGCCAGTGGAAGAATACTGTATTGGAAAGTATGATGATGTTTGTGCGCATTTCTGGTCTCTATCTGATGAAAGCAGACGCTGTCGCTCATCTGATACAGTGTATGGAACAGTACGATGTATCTGCTGCAGATTTTAAATTATGTGTTGATGAAAAGTCATTTTTAAGAAAAAATAAAATGCTGTGGGATTCGATCAAAAGATTACGTGATGTTGGTTTTGATCTTGCGATTCAGAATTTTGGTTCAGCAGCTTCTTTTACAGTGTTGCAAAATACACCGGCAACGGTTCTAAAATTAGATCAGACATTATTATCAAGCTGTATGGGGAAGGATCTGAAAAAAGAGAAAATCTTGCGCAATGTGATCAGTATGGGCAGAGATCTTCGCTTTTTAGTTGTTGCGCAGGGTATAGAGAATGCGCGACAGGCAGAGATGTTGTCAAATTATGGTGCGCAGCTAGGCATGGGAGATTTTTACGGGGTGGCTCAACCGGCAGAAAAATTTTTTAGAATTTACAAGGATCGTTATTTCTTTTTTGAGAATCAGAAACCGACCGCTTATCATTTTAGAGAAAATCTTTTAGATGAAAAGGGAGCCAGCGAAGGTGTGTATTATGGAAAAGATCTGCGTTACACAAATGGAGTGATCGATAGTCAGTATGCCGTGGAGTTACCGGGTGGCAATGTGAAGGAGAATCTCATAGAACTGCCGAAGACAGTGATGTACACAGAGAGTTACACGATCTGCATTTGGGTGAACACGCAGGCTATACAATACTGGACAAGTGTATTTTATATGGTTTATGAGAATGGATTTATCAGTTTAGTACCTTCCGATGCAAGGGGAAGCTGTATATTTCGTCTTAAGGATGACCGGGAGACAAATGGATGGTTTGATCTATTCTGCAGAGGCGCGATTGTAGGTGAGTGGGCGTATATCTGTATTTCTTATGATGTGATCACAGGATTGGCAAAGCTTTATTTTAATGGGTTGCTACATAGTACCAGAAGCAATGCGCCTAACTTAAAGCATGTGAAACAGATTTTTGTAGGTGGAGATGAATATCAGGAATCTTATAAAGGAAAGATTGCCGGATTGGAAATTCATCATCGGGTGTTATCTGAAGAAGAGATTAGACATAAATATAAAGAATATCAGGATAATGCTACATTTTTAGGAACAAGGGTCGTAAATAGAGGAAGTGAGGGATAAGAATGATTGATTTTATGGCACATTATGGATTTGCAGCCATATGGATGGCGCTGGTGATCATTTTTCTGGTTGTAGAATTAGTAACGGTTGGATTGACAACCATCTGGCTGGCAGGGGGCGCACTGGTTGCTTTTCTATTAGCAGCAGTCGGTGCAGGTTTCTGGTTACAGCTGATCGCTTTTTTTGTAGTGTCTTTTGTGTTGATCTATTTCACGAGACCTTTTGCAGTAAAATATCTGAATCCGCGAAGAACACGTACAAACAGCGAGGAATTGATCGGAGAGATCGTGAAAGTGACGAGCCGTATTGACAATCGTTCAGCAGAGGGAACTGCCCTTGCAAAGGGACTGGAATGGAGTGCGCGCGCTATTTCCGATGATATGACGATTGAGAAGGATGCCTTGGTGAAGGTTGTCAGGATCGAAGGTGTGAAGCTGATTGTAGAGCCGGTAGCGGATGAAGGGATGTAAAGCCCAAAATTGACGTGAAATGACTTGAAAATGATTGCAGGATGGATAAAAAGAAAGATGGAGATTTATTTCATACGTCACGGGAAAACGGCAGGAAATATACAAAAACGATATGTAGGCAGTACAGATGAACCCTTGTGTGAGGAAGGTATCTGTGAACTGAACGCGCGCAGAGAGGTTATTCTGCGCGCGTTTTTGGTGCATGACGGCTGTTGTAAGCAATCGGATATGGAAGTAGAAAGAAAAGTTGAAATGCTGCCGGAAAAAGTGTATGTCAGCCCGATGCTGCGATGCAGACAGACTGCAGAACTCTTGTTTCCGGATGCGGAACAGGAAGTGATCACGAACCTGCGTGAGATGGATTTCGGTGAGTTTGAATATAAAAACTATGGGGAACTGGTTGTCGATCAACGCTATCAGGCGTTTATTGACAGTGGCGGGCAGATGGATTTTCCGGATGCAGAGCCGCAGAAGCAATTTCGCGAACGCGTGCAGAGGGCTTTGGCAGAATGTTTGAAAAAAAGGAGGGCTTTTATGACGAATTTGAAATCGGATGAGTCAGAAGGGCCTCTTGTTTTTGTTGTACACGGTGGTACGATCATGGCAATCATGGAGAAATATGCCAGACCTCATAAAGACTATTTTGACTGGCAGGTTTCTGCTGCACATGGCTACCGTTGTGTACTAAAGTTTGAAGGAGACAGTTTTTATCTGGAGGAGGTGGCTGAGATCTGAGCAGATCAGACAAAGCGGATGAGGAAAGTGCGTAAAATAGATTTCATTTTGTAAGGATAGACAAAAGACGACAATTGTATAGTTGCATTGTACAACAATTATGCTTTGAATATTTCATAAAATTGTGCGGGTATGTATACTTTGATCATGAGAAAAGAAATTATGTAACTGTGAAGGAACTGAACAGTTACAAATTAAAAAAAGTAAGGTAACAGTTGAAATTGCATCATAAGATTTATTGTGAGCATATGGAGCAGTTACGATTATGGGAGGTTCATGATGGGTAATTTCGCACAATCTGTAGAGCGCAAAGCATTTGGTGTAGCCATTGACGGTGTACTAAAACATATTAATAAAGACCGTGAGAAGGGTCTTTTACAAATTCTTGATTTGACGCAGAAGTTTATGGGAGATCATTTTAGCCAGTCTGCGTACGAGGGAGCAAAACAGCTGATCACAGATCCGGATAGTAAGTGGATGCGTTATGTAAACCGTTTGCTGGATGAGACAGATCCGCATGTTGCCAAGATGACGGCATTAAATCTTGGATATCAGGCTGCATTTCAGGGAACAAAAACCATTCGTCGAATGCGTGAAGAACATAAGTGTAATATTCCCTGGCTGATCCTGATGGATCCGACCAGTGCATGCAATCTGCATTGTACTGGTTGTTGGGCTGCAGAATATGGAAATAAATTAAATCTGACCTTTGAAGAGATGGATCGTATTGTGACAGAGGGAAAAGAGCTGGGAATCTATTTTTATATGATGACCGGTGGAGAGCCTCTGGTGCGCAAGGCAGATGTGATCCGACTGTGTGAAAAGCATCATGAGTGCGCGTTTCATTGTTATACAAATGGAACATTGGTGGATCAGAAATTCTGTGATGATATGAAGCGTGTGGGCAATCTGTCATTGTCTATCAGTCTGGAAGGTTTTGAGGATGCCAATGATTTTCGCCGTGGTGAGGGTGTCTATCAAAAGGTCATCGATGCGATGGACTTATTACATAAAAACGGACTGATTTTCGGCAATTCTGTCTGCTATACATCAAAAAATATGATGTCTGTCACGAGTGATGAATTTTTTGATCTGTTGATTGAGCACGGAAGCCGTTTTGCATGGTATTTCCATTTGATGCCGGTTGGAATGAATGCGTCACCTCAACTGATGCCGACAAAGGAGCAGCGGGAATATATTTACCACCGGATCCGTGAGGTGCGCGCAATGAAAGGCGGCAAGGAGATTTTTGTCATGGACTTCCAGAATGATGGAGAGTATGTGGGCGGTTGTATTGCCGGTGGACGTAACTATTGCCATATCAATCCGAATGGCGATGTGGAGCCGTGTGTATTTATTCATTATTCGGGTGCAAACATTCGTGAAAAATCGCTGCTGGAATGCTTAAAACAGCCATTATTTATGGAATACCGCAAGGGACAGCCATTTAATGAAAATATGTTACGGCCGTGTCCCATGCTGGAAAATCCGGAGCTTCTTGTGGAGATGGTTCATCGTTCCGGTGCACATTCGACAGATGTGGAGCAGGAGGAACCGGTGGAGCATCTGTGTGAGAAGTGCAGGGAATATGCAAAGGAGTGGAAACCGACGGCGGATAAGCTCTGGAGCTGTGGTCATTTTACACAGAAGGGTTATGTAAACTATGCAAAGGATGAAGAGAAAGCGGAGTTATAAGTGTTTTTACTTTAAAAGTTCATAGATCGGAAGGTTCAGAGGGATCATATGGGAGAGCGTTTTCCGATATGATCCTTTTTTGTCATTAAAAAATATTCAAGCAGAAGAATTTGTGATATGATGTTACTGTTCAGTATGAAGATGCTTCTTGAACAGATCATAAATCGGTAAGGAAAAGAATATGTTATTAGATGGAGCAAACGGCGAAAAGCTGTTGTGTGAAGAGATAGAAAATGGTGCATTGCGGTTGTGCCGCGTGTTTGGAAGTGTGGATACAATTGTACTGCCGGACGAAGTAGATGGAAGACCGATCCGGGTGATCGGAGCGTATTGCTTTGCAGAAAAAGGACGTCTGACAGAAGCTCTTATAAGAGAGGCAATGGATGCCGGGCTGGGAGACGGAACAAATGCCCCGGAAGGGTTACTTCGTCCACTGAATGGAAATTACTTGCGGGAGATCACATTGCCGGATGGGATGACTTGTATGGAAACCTATGCGTTTTATAATTGCAGAAGGTTAGAGAGACTCTCGGTGGGAGCTGCGCTGACAGAGATTCACAGTGACGCCTTTATGAACTGCCGTGCGCTGCATACGCTGGTGATCCGGGCAAATGCCGGGGATGTGACGGGGCTACCGTTTTTGCTGAATCAACTGACGGCAGAGCTTTGTGTAGAATTTGACGGTGAAGAGCAGGGAAAGGTGCGGTTGCTCTACCCGGAATATACAGAAAGCTATGAGGAAATCGGACCGGCGCACATTTTTAGTCTTCATGTGGAAGGAGAGGGTTATCGTGCCCGTAAACAGTTTGTCGGTGGCAGACTGGATGTGGCAGGATATGACACTGTATTTGAAAAGGCATGCAATGAGGAACAGTTTTTGACGCTTATGAAAATGGCGCTTGACCGGTTAGAGTACCCCTATGCGTTGTCAGAGGAGGCGAAAACTCGTTATGAGCGATATATTGCAGACCATGAGGTGGCAGTGCTGGAGCAGCTGGTACAGGCGCAGGATGAGGAAACTCTGAGGGTGTTATGCGGGCAGTCGCTGATCTCTGATGAGGCGATCCAGGCAGCCATTGTGCGGGCAGTCTCAGATGGATGGACGAGGGGAGTGGCAGGAATTATCCGGTGGAGGAGCGGCTATGCATGCTGAGACACAGAATGAGTGGGAAATACGGATGTTTCAAAAAATCCTGGGTTACCTCAGGGACGAGCTATGTATTGATTTTCCCTATCTGGAGCGGGCGTTATCGGCACTGACACCGGAAGGAAAGGAAAATGTGAATGCCTTTGCCACAGAGGGCGTGTATCTTTATTATCCACCGGCACATTATCTGAAGGTATTTGAGGAAAATGAATTGTTTTTGCGTCGCGCATATTTGCATACGGTGTTTCATTGCCTGTATGCACATCCGTGGCAGCGTGGGCATCGGGAGGTCAATCTTTGGAATCTTGCCTGTGATATCGCAGTGGAATTTGTGATAGATGGATTGGAAAAACCCTCAACGCGCCGGCTGTTAAGTTGGCTGAGACAACAGTATTATGAGAAGCTGCGCGAGAAAAAGGTGATCTCAGCATCAGGCATTTATGAATTGCTCACAGAGGAGCCGCCGGAGCGGCTGACAGCGCTTTCACGGGAGTTTTATACAGATGATCACGCGCTGTGGGGGAAGGAAAATGGACAAAGTCCGATGCCTGACCAGCCGAAGCAGTCGGAGGATCCCCAGAAAAAGTGGCAGAAGATCGCGCGTCAGGTACAATTTCAGAAGGAAAAAAGTGACCGGACGGAGGATGCGGTTGCGGCTGTCATGCAGGCAGAGATAACGGCAAGACGAAGGCGGAGAAGCTATTCGGATTTTTTAAAAAAATTTGCTTCTTTCCACGAGCAGATGCATTGCGACATGGATACCTTTGATCTGAATTTCTATACCTATGGACTGCGCACCTATGGAAATCTTCCTCTCATCGAGCCACTGGAGACACGGGAAGAGCGTAGAATTTCAGAGTTTGTCATCGTTGTGGATACAAGTTATTCTACCAGCGGTGAGCTGGTGCGTTCCTTTTTACAGGAAACGCTGCATATTTTACTGGAGAAAAATGCTTTTTTTACGACAGCAAAGGTGCATCTGATCCAATGTGATGATATGGTACAGGAGGATCTGGTGCTCAGAAGCCTGGCGCAGGCGGAGGCAATGCTTTCCCATTTTGAGATTAAGGGTGGCGGAAACACAGATTTTCGCCCGGCATTCACATATGTGGAAGAGCTGCGTGCCAGGGGAGAACTGAAAAATCTGGGCGGGCTGCTCTATTTTACAGATGGAAATGGCACATATCCGGCAAAAAAACCGGACTATCCGTGTGCGTTTTTATTCTTAGATTCATACAATGAGGATGAGGTGCCGGCATGGGCGATCCGCCGCCAACTCGATCAGACAGAGCATATATAGGAGGAATAGACAATGAACATCGCACAGGCAAAAGACGAAATTAAGCATACTGTGCAGGCATATTTGAAAAAAGATGCAGAAGGAAATTATCGGATTCCTGTCATCCGGCAGCGACCGATTTTATTGATCGGGCCGCCGGGTATCGGAAAGACGCAGATCATGGAGCAGGTGGCAGCAGAGTGTGGTGTGGGGCTGGTGGCTTATACGATCACCCACCACACCAGGCAGAGTGCGGTGGGACTGCCGATGATCGCACAGGAAACCTATGAGGGGGAGACATATTCCGTGACAGAATATACGATGAGTGAGATCATCGCCAGTGTCTTCCGCTGCATGCGGGATGAGGGAAAAAGGGAGGGTATTCTCTTTATTGATGAGATCAACTGCGTTTCCGAGACATTGACACCGGCGATGCTGCAGTTTTTACAGTGTAAGACCTTTGGAAATCGTGCGGTTCCGCAGGGCTGGATCATTGTGGCTGCCGGAAATCCACCGGAGTATAACAAATCTGTCCGGGATTTTGATATGGTGACGCTGGATCGTGTGCGCTCGATTGAAGTGGAAGCAGATTTGGATATATGGATGAATTATGCCGCTGACAGGCATATACACGGGGTAATTATCAGCTATTTACAGCTAAGAAAAAATAACTTTTACCGCGTTGAGATGGATGTGGATGGTCTGCGGTTTGTGACTGCCAGAGGCTGGGAGGATCTTGGCGTGCTGATTCAGATGTACGAGGAACTTCATATTTCTGTGACAGAGGAAATCGTTGGCGAGTATCTGCATCTGCCGGAGGTAGCAGAAGATTTTTTTGCTTACTATGAGCTGTATCGGAAATATCAGGATGATTATGGCATCGATGAGATCCTGCGTGGACAGGCACAGCCGGCGTTGTTTGAACGACTGATGAAAGCGGGTTTTGATGAGCGGTTGTCTGTTGTAAACCTGCTTTTGGATGCTTTGAAAGCGCCGCTGTGTCAGATTTTTGAGGCAAAACAGTTTACAGATACGCCGGAGAGTGAGGCACTTTCCAGGGCGATGGCGCATGCCTTTGATTTTCTGGAGGATGCCTTTGGAACAGAGGGTTCCCAGGAGATGCTGTTGTTTGTGACAGGGCTCACGATGTGCAAGGAGGCAGCAGTATTTTTGGCGATGAATCCTCAACCCAAATATATGAAATACAACGAAGAGCTGTTAAGCGGCGGGCGTAGGCAACGGCTTCTGCAGGAACTGAGGCAGGGTTAAATACGCCAGGGTTTTGAGAATTATCGGATGGCATAAATATAAGAAAAATGGTAACTGTGAAGGTGCTGACCAGTTACGAACAATGAAGGAAATTATATCTGGAATAAATAAAAGTGTATAGGAGGATGGATATCGGAATTATTTTTGGGTAGATGCTTGTACTTTTGGCGATGATGCTCACAGGCACATTTGTTTACAAAAAGAAATGGTGTAGCCAGGATATTTGAGGGAGTATAAAGGAGAATAAATGCATATGGAGAAAATTGAATTATGGAAGGATGCATATCGCATCGGTAATGATGTCATTGATGAGCAGCACGAGGAATTGTTTCACCGGATCGAAAAACTGCTCATGATGGCGCGCAGTGCCGATCTGGAGGAAAATCGCAAAGAGTGCGAGCATATGCTGGATTATCTGGTAGAGTACACTGTCTTTCATTTTGACTCGGAGGAAGCGTTGCAGAATCGGGAAAATTATGTTGATTATGAGCAGCACAAAAAAATTCACCGGGAGTTTCGCAATACGGTCATGGTGTATCGAAAGCGCATACAGGAGGATTTTTCAGCCGCCTTGCTCAAGCGTTTTCTCGGTACACTGCTCACGTGGCTGACGGTGCATGTGCAGGGGTGCGATCAGAAGATCATGAAAAATGAGCTGATCACAGAGCAGGCAAATCTCTCCGGCGCGAAGGATGTGGTGGAGAATGTGATGAAAAAGCTGCTGACGAAGCTGTATGGCATTGAGATCACGGAGACGACGGCGAGACGCTATGGCGGAGAATTACGTGGAAGTGTGATCATACGGGTGCTGCTGACGGGGGAGGACAGACATATGCTGTTGTTTGGTCTCACCGAGCGGTTGGTAAAGATCCTCTACAACAAGATCAGCGGTCTCTTTATTCAAAATACAGAGTTTTTGGATGAATTGGAGGAATCTGCACTGATCGAACTGGGCGACATCATGGCATCCTACATTATGGGGGCATTGATGAATCAAAAGATTACAGATTATGCTTTTTCGGGCAGCCTTTTCTTTTCAGGCTACAGTGAGAAGGAATTTAATACGGATCACATGATCATAGATACACAGACGAAATATGGCACGCTTGAGGTACTTTATTGCCGTTTGAATCAGTGAAGCAGAACAGGGAAATGTCGGCTTACGCCGGAAACAGGAGACCAGCTATGAAAAGTCAAGTATAAATTAGCAAAAAATTTCTTTTTTGTATCGATGGTCAAAAAGGGTAACTTTAATAAAGCTCCCGAAAAGCCCTTTTTCAAAATCTACTATT
>JALFNQ010000016.1 GCA_022773965.1 Lachnospiraceae bacterium | reverse complement strand
AGCACAGGGTAGAGCTTATCGCATCGAGAAGAGAATGAGCCACATCACAATCGTGCTGAATGAAAGATAGGAGGTAGGACATGGGACAGAAAGTAAATCCTCATGGCTTAAGAGTCGGAGTAATCAAAGATTGGGACTCTAAGTGGTATGCAGAGGCTGACTTCGCAGACAACTTAATCGAAGATCATGAGATCAGAAAGTTCTTAAAGAAAAAATTATATGCAGCAGGCATCTCAAAGATTGAGATCGAGCGTGCATCTGACCGTGTAAAGGTAATCGTTTATACCGCAAAGCCCGGTGTTGTTATCGGTAAAGGCGGCGCTGAGATCGAGAAGATCAAGGCAGAAGTACAGAAGCTGACAACCAAGAAGCTGGTTGTTGACATCAAAGAGGTCAAGAGACCTGACAAGGATGCACAGTTAGTAGCTGAGAACATCGCTCAGCAGTTAGAGAACCGTGTATCTTTCCGTAGAGCAATGAAGTCCTGCATGAGCAGAACCATGAAGGCCGGCGCACTTGGAATCAAGGCAAGCTGTTCCGGACGTCTTGGTGGAGCAGATATGGCTCGTACCGAGTTCTACAACGAGGGAACCATTCCCCTTCAGACACTGCGTGCAGATATCGATTATGGATTCGCCGAGGCAGATACCACTTACGGCAAGGTTGGCGTAAAGGTATGGATCTACAAGGGCGAGGTACTTCCTAAAAAGGGTAATAAGGAAGGAGGAGCACAATAATGTTAATGCCGAAGAGAGTAAAGCGGAGAAAACAGTTCCGTGGCACTATGACAGGAAAGGCTTCCAGAGGTAACAAGATCACAAACGGTGATTATGGTATTATCGCATTGGAGCCGGCTTGGATCAAGTCAAATCAGATTGAAGCAGCCCGTATCGCTATGACCCGTTACATCAAGCGTGGTGGTAAGGTATGGATCAAGATTTTCCCTGACAAACCCGTTACAGCAAAACCTGCTGAGACTCGTATGGGTTCCGGAAAAGGAACATTGGAGTACTGGGTAGCAGTCGTTAAGCCGGGCCGTGTAATGTTCGAGATCTCAGGAGTATCTGAGGAGGTAGCTCGCGAGGCATTACGTCTGGCAACACACAAATTACCTTGCAAGTGTAAAGTAGTTTCTCGTGCAGACTTAGAAGGCGGTGAATCAAATGAAAACTAGTAAATATTTAGAAGATCTGCGTACACAGTCCGCTGACGAGCTGAATGCGCAGTTAGTAGAAGCAAAGAAGGAACTTTTCAATTTGAGATTCCAGAACGCTACGAATCAGTTAGATAACACTGGAAGAATCAAAGAAGTAAGAAAAAATATTGCCAGAATTCAGACTATCATCACTGAAAAGGCGAATGCATAATCCCAGTGAAAGGAGATCAGATCCGTGGAAGAAAGAAATCTTAGAAAAACACGTGTCGGCGTGGTTGTAAGCGATAAGATGGACAAGACAATCGTTGTAGCTGTAAAGGACAACGTAAGACATCCCCTGTACAATAAGATCATCAAGAAGACCTACAAGTTAAAGGCTCATGATGAGAACAATGAGTGCAAGAAGGGTGATACCGTTAAAGTAATGGAGACAAGACCTTTATCCAAAGACAAGAGATGGAGACTTGTTGAGATTATGGAGAGAGCGAAATAATTAAAGGAGGATACCGGCATGGTACAGCAGGAAAGTAGATTAAAAGTTGCTGATAATACTGGTGCAAAGGAGTTACTGTGCATCCGTGTTATGGGCGGTTCTACAAGAAGATATGCAAACATCGGTGACATCATTACTGCCAGCGTTAAAGATGCAACACCAGGCGGCGTTGTAAAGAAAGGTGACGTTGTAAAGGCAGTTGTTGTCCGCAGCGTAAAGGGCGCTCGTCGTAAAGATGGTTCTTATATCAAGTTTGATGAGAACGCCGCAGTTATCATCAAGGATGATAAGACTCCCAGAGGAACCCGTATTTTTGGACCAGTAGCAAGAGAGCTTCGTGAAAAGCAGTTCATGAAGATCGTTTCTCTGGCTCCGGAGGTATTATGAAAAGCAAGGTCGGCTTTTCATAATCAGGTATTATAGGAGGTAGACAATGGCATCATTAAAGATTAAGAAAGGCGATACCGTTAAGGTGATCGCCGGCAAAGATAAAGACAAAGAGGGCAAGGTAATTGCCGTAGATCCTAAGAAGAATACCGTTCTGGTTGAGGGTGTGAACATGATCACAAAGCACACCAAGCCCAGCATGGCAAACCAGCAGGGTGGTATCATTCATCAGGAAGGTCCCATTGACATTTCTAACGTAATGTACGTTCACAAGGGAAAGGCTACCCGCGTAGGCTTCAAGATGGACGGAGATAAGAAGGTACGTTTCGCAAAGTCAACCGGCGACGTTATCGACTAAGTAGAGAGGAGGTCCAGAAGTGAGCAGATTAAGAGATCAGTACGAGAATGAGATCAAAGACGCAATGGTCAAAAAGTTTGGCTATAAAAATGTAATGGAGATTCCGAAGCTTGACAAGGTCGTAGTCAACATGGGTGTTGGCGAGGCTAAGGAGAACGCAAAGATTCTGGAGGCTGCTATGGGCGACATGGAGATCATCACCGGTCAGAAGCCTGTTGCAACCAGATCTAAGAACTCCATCGCAAACTTCAAAATCAGAGAGGGTATGCCCATCGGATGTAAAGTTACCTTAAGAGGAGAGAAGATGTATGAGTTCGTTGATCGTTTAGTGAACCTTGCATTACCTCGTGTACGTGACTTCCGTGGTGTAAATCCCAACGCTTTTGATGGTAGAGGTAACTACGCACTCGGAATCAAGGAGCAGTTAATCTTCCCTGAGATCGAGTATGACAAGATTGATAAGGTACGTGGAATGGATATTATTTTTGTTACTACCGCTAAGACTGATGAGGAAGCGCGTGAGTTATTGACCTTATTCAATATGCCGTTTGCAAAGTAGAAGCAGGAGGAAACTTAAATGGCAAAGACATCTATGAAAATCAAACAGCAGCGCAAACCCAAGTTCTCTACCAGAGCTTATACACGCTGTAGAGTGTGCGGTCGTCCGCATTCTGTATTAAGAAAATATGGTATCTGCAGAGTATGCTTCCGTGAGATGGCATACAAGGGAGAGATCCCCGGCGTAAAGAAAGCTAGTTGGTAAGATACCCACTACAAAAAGGAGGTAAAAATTCATCATGACAATGAGTGATCCTATTGCAGATATGCTTACAAGAATCCGTAATGCTAACACTGCAAAACATGATACAGTAGATATCCCTTCATCAAAGATCAAAGTTGCAATCGCTGACATTCTTGTTGACGAGGGATATATCGCAAAATACGACATCATTGACGAGGGAAGCTACAAGACCATGCGTGTCACCCTGAAATATGGTGCAGATAAGAACGAGAAGATCATCACAGGCATCAAGAGAATCTCTAAGCCGGGTCTTCGCGTATACGCAGGAAAGGATGAGATCCCCAGCGTTCTCGGTGGACTTGGAATCGCGATCCTTTCAACAAACAAAGGAATCTTAACCGACAAAGAGGCTCGCAAGGCTCAGGTTGGCGGAGAAGTTTTAGCTTTCGTTTGGTAATCAACTAATCAACGTTATATAATATAGGAGGTACGGGCATGTCACGTATAGGAAGAATGCCAATCGCAGTACCTGCAGGCGTAACTGTAGATATTGCAGAAAATAATAAAGTGACTGTAAAAGGTCCCAAGGGAACCCTTGAGCGAGTTTTACCCTCTGAGATGACAATCAAGAAAGAGGGCGAGGAGATCATCGTAACCAGACCGAGCGATCTGAAGAAGATGAAGTCCTTACATGGTTTGACAAGAACTCTGATCAACAACATGGTTGTTGGTGTTACCGATGGTTACACCAAGGAGTTAGAGGTAAATGGTGTTGGTTACAGAGCATCAAAATCCGGTAACAAGCTTACTTTAAACCTTGGATATTCTCATCCGGTAGAGATGATCGATCCCGAGGGAATCGAGTCTACCGTTGATGGTAACAAGATCATTGTTAAAGGTATCGATAAAGAAAAAGTTGGCCAATATGCGGCTGAAATCAGAGATAAGAGACGTCCTGAGCCTTACAAGGGTAAAGGTATCAAGTATGCTGATGAAGTTATTAGACGTAAAGTTGGTAAGACTGGTAAGAAATAATTGAAGGAGTGTGACAAAAAATGGTTAAGAAAGAATCAAGATCTGAGATTCGTGTGAAAAAGCACAGAAGAGTTCGTAATAACCTTGCTGGAACCGCAGAGAGACCGCGTTTAGCTGTTTTCAGAAGTAATAATCATATGTACGCTCAAATTATTGATGATACAGTTGGCAACACCCTTGTTGCTGCATCTACTTTAGATAAAGATGTAAAGGATGCAGTTGAAAAGACTAATAACGTAGATGCAGCAGCTCAGGTTGGAACTGTTATCGCAAAGAAGGCGTTAGATAAGGGAATCACCACTGTAGTCTTTGATAGAGGCGGCTTCATATATCAGGGTAAGATCAAGGCTTTAGCTGATGCAGCAAGAGAAGCTGGGTTAACATTCTAATTAAGGAGGAAATATTTGCATGAAACGCGAAATTATTGATGCTAGTCAATTAGAGTTAACAGAAAAAGTTGTAGCCATCAAGCGAGTAACAAAGGTAGTTAAGGGTGGACGTAACATGCGCTTTTCTGCATTAGTAGTTGTTGGTGACGGCAACGGACATGTTGGCGCAGGCATTGGTAAAGCAGCCGAGATCCCTGAAGCAATCCGCAAGGGTAAAGAGGATGCAACCAAGAAGCTTATTTCTGTTAAGTTAGACGAGAACAAGAGTATTACACATGACATTCAGGGAAAGCACACAGGTGCTACTGTGCTGTTAAAGAGATCTATCGAAGGTACCGGTATCATCGCCGGAGGTCCTGCACGTAATGTGTGCGAGCTTGCCGGAATCAAGAATATCCGTACAAAGTCTTTAGGATCAAACAACAAGCAGAACGTTGTACTTGCTACAATTGATGCTTTGAGCCAGTTAAAGTCTCCTGAAGAAGTAGCTAAGGCTCGTAACAAATCTGTAGAAGAGATCGTAGGCTAAGGAGGGACATCGAAATGGCAGATAAGGTAAAGGTAACATTGGTAAAATCTACAATCGGTGCCGTTCCCAAGAACAAGAAGACCATCGAAGCATTAGGCCTCACCAAGCTGTACAAGACTGTTGAGCTTCCTAACAATGCCGCAACAGCAGGCGCGCTTCGTAAGGTTGCACCGTATGTAAAAGTAGAAGAAGTTTAATCAAAAAACGATAAGGAGGTGTCAGCATGGACTTATCTAATTTAAAACCGGCTGAAGGTTCAACACACAACGATAATTTCAGAAGAGGCCGTGGACACGGTTCAGGAAATGGCAAGACTGCTGGTAAGGGACATAAGGGACAGAAGGCTCGTTCAGGAGCACCGAGACCTGGTTTCGAGGGTGGTCAGATGCCTTTATACAGAAGAATTCCCAAGCGTGGATTTACTAACCGCAATACCAAAGAGATTGTAGCGATCAACATTGACCGCCTGGAGTGCTTCGACAATGACGCTGTTGTTACTGTAGATGCTCTGATCGAGGCAGGTATTGTAAGTAATCCCCGCGACGGCGTAAAAATCCTTGGAAATGGAGAATTAACCAAGAAGCTCAACGTTCAGGTGAACGCATACAGCGCAAGCGCAAAAGAGAAAATTGAGGCACTTGGTGGAAAAGCAGAGGTGATCTAATGCTAAGAACACTTCGAGATGCATTTAAGGTAAAAGACATCAGAACAAGAATGTTATTTACATTTTTGATGTTAGTTGTCATCCGTATTGGTTGTCAGATTCCGGTTGCTGGAATCAATGGCGAACTGTTCAAAGAATGGTTTGCCAGCCAGACCGGCGGAGCATTTAGCTTCTTCGATGCGATCACTGGTGGTTCTTTCCTTGATATGTCAATCTTCGCATTGAACATTACGCCGTACATTACATCATCTATTATCATTCAGTTGATGACAATTGCGATACCGAAGTTGGAAGAGATGCATAAGGACGGTGAGGATGGTCGAAAGAAGCTGACAGCTATTACCCGTTATGTGACAGTTGGACTTGCAGTGATGCAGTCTGTTGCGCTGGGCATCAGCTTTGGAAGACAGGGATGGCTGTATGACTATAACGCATGGTCAGTCATTCAGGTTGTAGTTATCTTAACTGCAGGATCTGCAGTACTTATGTGGATCGGTGAGCGTATCACAGAGCGCGGTGTTGGAAACGGTATTTCTATCGTGTTGGTTATCAACATTATTTCCAGAATTCCCAATGATCTGGGGACACTGTGGCAGCAATTCATTTCCGGCAAGAGTGTTGCAAGAGCCGTGCTCGCAGCAGTGATCATTGTAGCAATCATTCTTGCACTGGTTATATTCGTAGATGTTCTGCAGAACGCAGAACGCAAGATTCCCGTACAGTATTCCCGTAAGATTCAGGGACGCAAGCAGGTAGGCGGACAGAGCAGCAACATTCCCTTGAAGGTAAATACTGCTGGTGTGATTCCGATCATCTTTGCCCAGTCCATTATGCAGTTTCCGGTAATTATTGCCGGAATGCTTGGAAAAGGAAATGGTACAGGCATTGGATCTCAGATTTTAAAGACTTTAAATCAGTCAAACTGGTGTGATCCCAGCCAGCCGGTTTATACGATCGGTCTGGTGATCTATCTGGTACTGATCGTTGCATTTGCTTATTTCTATACCTCAATCACTTTCAATCCGTTGGAGATTGCGGATAATATGAAAAAGCAGGGTGGATTTATCCCTGGTATCAGACCTGGTAAGCCCACCAGTGATTATCTGAATTCCATTTTAGGTTATATTATCTTTATTGGTGCGATCGGCTTATCTATCTGTGCATTTCTTCCGATTTTCTTTAACGGAGTATTTAATGCATCTGTGTCGTTTGCGGGAACATCTATCATCATTATTGTAGGTGTTGTTGTTGAGACGATCAAGCAGATTGAGTCGCAGATGCTTGTACGTCACTACAAGGGATTCTTAAGCAATTAAACACGTAATTTATTATGGAGATACGCCCGAGGTGTATCTCCATAGGTGGTTTAGCGGAAATTATATATGTATATAAGGAGGATTTATCATGAAGATCATTATGTTAGGTGCACCTGGAGCAGGTAAAGGAACACAGGCAAAGCAGATTGCAGGCAAATATTCTATTCCGCATATTTCTACCGGTGACATTTTCCGTGCAAATATTAAAAATGGCACAGATTTAGGAAAAAAAGCCAAAGAGTATATGGATCAGGGACTGTTAGTACCCGATGAGCTGACTTGTGATCTGGTGATGGATCGTATTCAGCAGGATGACTGTAAAAATGGTTTTGTATTGGATGGATTCCCCAGAACCATTCCGCAGGCAGAGGCACTTGACGCAGCCCTCACAAAGATCGGTGAGAAGATGGATTATGCAATCGATGTAGATGTTCCCGATGAGAATATCGTGAGCCGTATGTCTGGCAGACGTGCATGTCTGGATTGCGGTGCTACTTATCACATTGTATCTCTGCCGCCTAAGACAGAGGGTAAATGCGATCATTGTGGTAGTGATCTGGTACTGCGTGATGATGATAAGCCGGAGACTGTACAGAAGCGCCTGACCGTTTATCACGAGCAGACACAGCCGTTGATCGATTATTATAAGAATCAGGGTATTTTGAAATCCGTAGATGGCACGCTGCCGATGGAAGCAGTGTTTACTGCCATTACAGACATTTTAGGAGCCTAAGATCATGCCGGTAACAATCAAAAATGCAGAAGGTATCGAACTGATGCGTATTGCCGGTCAGATTCTTGGCAGAGTCCATAATGAGGTGGCAAAGGAGCTGAAGGCCGGAATGACCACATGGGATATTGATCATCTTGCAGAGGATTTGATCCGCAGTTATGGTTGTACACCATCTTTCTTGAACTATCAGGGCTTTCCTGCTAGCGTGTGTGTGTCAATCAATGACGAGGTGGTTCACGGTATTCCGAGCAAATATCGAATTTTGCAGGAAGGGGATATCGTAAGTCTTGATATGGGATTGATTTATAAAGGTTATCAGTCGGATGCGGCCCGAACACATGGAATAGGCCCGATCTCTGAGGAAGCAGCTTTTTTAATAGAAAGAACACGAGAAAGCTTTTTCAAAGGTGCAAGCATGGCAAAGGCAGGAAATCACTTGTTTGATATTGGAAAAGCGATTGACGCATATATCAGACCCTTTGGATATGGAATTGTCCGGGATTTATGTGGACATGGCATTGGTCGTCATATGCATGAGGAGCCGGAGATTCCGAATTACCGTATTGCCAAGCGAGGGATGAAATTGAAAGCGGGTATGACGCTTGCCATTGAACCGATGATCAACCAGGGTACTTATGCGGTGAAATGGAAACCGGACGGATGGACGGTCGTGACGAGAGATGGTTCACTGTCTGCACACTATGAGAACACAGTTCTTGTAACGGAGAATGGACCGGAGATCCTGTCATTAGTGGAATAGTAACTGTGAAGGTATAGAAAACAGTTATGAAGAATGAATACGCAAAAGTTATTTTGCATCAAAACTGTGAATAAAATAGACAGTTAGAGATTGTTAAGGAGGATCAATATGTCAAAAGCAGATGTTATTGAGGTAGAAGGTGTAGTTGTAGAAAAGTTACCGAACGCTTTTTTTAAGGTAGAGCTGGAAAATGGTCATCAGATCCTTGCCACTATTAGTGGAAAGCTTCGCATGAACTTCATCCGAATCTTACCCGGAGATAAGGTAACGATCGAGATGTCACCCTACGATCTGACAAAGGGCAGAATCATTTGGAGAGATAAATAAATTTTTTTCAAAAAGTGAAAAAAGAAGTTGATTTATTGACGCGTCCGTGCTACAATAGCACTCGGACGCGTCTGTTTTTGTATCATAAAATTTTATGAAAACGCGTCTTGAAACACGTAATATAGGCGTTTAGGAAAGGAGGATTTGAGATGAAAGTCAGATCATCAGTAAAACCTATCTGTGAGAAATGCAAAGTTATCAAGAGAAAAGGTAGTATCCGTATTATCTGTGAAAATCCTAAACATAAGCAGAGACAGGGTTAATTACCAAATACTCCCTTGATAGGAGTGAAAATCCTTCAGATTTTGGAGGACTGGGAAAAGGATTCTCGCGCATGAGAATTAGCCCTATCGAGCTAAGCGCTCGAAGCAGGCACGCGATTTTTACTTCATAAAAATCGGCACAATGATTATGGCGGCTGTCAGCGGATGACTATCTTAAGTTCGCTGATTCATAATAAACAGCTATACAGCTGGAAGATTCTTCCTTACATACCGAGAGGGAGATCTTCGAAAGTAGTTAGAAAATGAGGAGTCACACATCCGGGTGTATGCACACATTTCAGGCCGGGCGACCGGAGCTGCATGGGTTCGGAACGTAGTGACAGATATTTACGAAAAATTAAACGGAGGTGTCAATACACATGGCTCGTATCGCAGGTGTAGATTTACCAAGAGAAAAACGTGTAGAAATCGGCTTAACTTACATCTATGGAATTGGTAGAGTAAGTGCGAATAAGATTTTAGAGCAGGCAAATGTTAATCCTGATACTCGCTGCAGAGACTTAACTGATGATGAGGTTAAGGCAATCAGCGCTGTTATCGATGAGACTATGACTGTAGAAGGTGATCTTCGTAGAGAGATCGCTCTGAACATCAAGAGATTACAGGAGATTGGATGCTATCGTGGTATCCGTCACAGAAAGGGTCTGCCTGTACGTGGTCAGAAGACAAAGACCAATGCACGTACACGCAAGGGCCCGAAGAGAACTGTAGCAAACAAGAAGAAATAATATATATTTCTATTTCTATAATTTGAAGAAAGTAGGTTAGTTTAGCATGGCGAAGAAAGTTGCAAAAAAAGTAACAAAAAAGCGCGTAAAGAAAAACGTTGAACGCGGACAGGCACACATTCAGTCATCTTTCAATAATACAATTGTAACTATTACAGATACTGAAGGTAACGCATTATCATGGGCGAGTGCTGGTGGTCTTGGATTTAGAGGTTCAAAGAAATCTACTCCCTATGCTGCACAGATGGCAGCAGAGACAGCTACCAAGGCTGCTCTGATTCATGGTTTAAAGACAGTTGATGTAATGGTTAAGGGTCCCGGCTCAGGTCGTGAGGCAGCAATCCGTGCGCTTCAGGCATGCGGTCTTGAGGTTACTTCCATCACTGATGTGACTCCCGTACCTCATAACGGATGTCGTCCACCCAAACGTAGAAGAGTTTAATTAGGAGGTATTATTAAGATGGCAGTTAATAAAGTACCTGTTCTGAAAAGATGCAGATCCCTTGGCTTAGAGCCGAGTTATTTAGGATATGATAAAAAGTCTAATCGTAATTTAGTTAGAGCAAACCGTAAAGTATCTGAGTACGGTTTACAGCTTCGTGAGAAGCAGAAAGCAAAGTTCATCTACGGCGTACTGGAGAAGCCTTTCCACAACTACTATGAGAGAGCTGACCAGATGAAGGGTATGACTGGTGCAAACCTGATGACTATGCTGGAGTCCAGACTGGACAATGTTGTTTTCCGTCTTGGTTTTGCCAGAACCAGAAGAGAGGCAAGACAGATCGTTGACCACAAGTTTGTATTAGTAAACGGCAAGCAGGTAAACATCCCTTCTTATCTTGTAAAGGCCGGAGATACGATTGAGATTCGCGAGAAGAGCAAGAACATCCAGAGATTTAAAGATATCAAAGAGACTACTACAGGCAGATTAGTTCCTGAGTGGTTAGATGCTGACTTAGAGAACTTACAGGGAACCGTAAAAGAGTTACCTACCCGTGACATGATCGATGTACCTGTAGACGAGATGCTTATCGTCGAGTTATATTCTAAGTAATCTACGATTACTTAGAAAAACGATTCATACATGCAGCTATCGCTGCATGGCACACGCAGTATGTTCGCAGTTAATGCGAACATCTGCTGGGTGCCCATTACGGTGCACACGCACAACAAATGTTGTGCGGTGCGTGCATGAGCTTGCAACAATTGATATCAATTAAGGAGGGACTTTGCAGTGTTCGAATTTGAAAAGCCGAAGATTGAAATAGCAGAGATTTCCGAAGACAAGAAATACGGCAGATTCGTCGTAGAACCCTTGGAAAGAGGATATGGTACAACACTTGGTAATTCTTTGAGAAGAATTATGCTCTCATCTTTACCTGGTGCAGCAGTCAGCCAGATCAAGATTGATGGTGTGTTACATGAGTTCAGCTCTATCCCTGGAGTAAAAGAAGATGTGACTGAAATCATTATGAACATTAAAAATCTGGCGATTAAGAATACTAGCCCGACAAACGAATCTAAAGTTGCTTATATTGAATTTGAAGGTGAAGGCATTGTGACCGCAGCAGATATTCAGGCTGATTCTGATATCGAGATCATGAATCCCGAATTGGAGATCGCACATTTGAATGGTGGACCTGATTGCAGATTATATATGGAGTTAACCATTACCAGCGGTCGCGGATATGTCAGCGCAGATAAAAATAAGAGTGAGGATCTGCCCATTGGAGTGATCTCGGTAGATTCCATTTATACTCCGGTAGAACGCGTAAATCTGGCAATCGAGAATACTCGTGTTGGACAGATTACAGACTATGACAAGCTGACCTTGGATGTATATACCAATGGAACCTTAGAGCCGGATGAGGCAATCTCTCTTGCTGCTAAGGTGCTCAGTGAGCATTTGAACCTGTTTATCGATCTGTCAGAGGCTGCAATTGGTGCAGAGGTTATGATCGAGAAGGAAGACAATGCGCAGGCAAAGGTTCTGGAGATGAATATCGACGAACTGGAGTTATCCGTACGTTCATATAACTGTTTGAAGCGTGCAGGTATCAATACGGTTGAAGAGTTGACCAACCGCACACCTGAGGATATGATGAAGGTTCGTAACCTTGGACGCAAGTCTTTAGAGGAAGTATTAGCAAAATTAAAGGAGTTAGGTTTACAGCTTAATTCCGGTGATGAGTAAATGTGGCAATCGCCGGCATTGACATGGTAAGGCCGAAGAGCGCATGCCGATGTACCACAGATGGAGGAAAAAATAATGGCAAAGTATAGAAAGTTGGGAAAGACTTCTTCCCAGAGAAAAGCATTACTGAGAAATCAGGTTACACAGCTGATTTATAATGGAAAGATCGTTACGACTGAGGCAAGAGCAAAAGAGATCCGTAAATGGACTGAGAAGCTCATCGCTTTAGCAGTAAAAGAGAAAGACAACTACGAGGAAGTTACCGTTAAGGCTAAGGTGGCCCGCAAGGACGCTGATGGCAAGCGCGTAAAGGAAGTTGTAGACGGAAAGAGAGTTACCGTATATGACGAAGTTGATAAGACCATCAAGAAGGATAAACCTTCTCGTCTTCATGCACGTCGTCAGATGTTACAGATTCTTTACCCTGTAACAGAAGTTCCTACTGAGTTAGCCGGACGTAAGAGAAATACCAAGAAGGTAGATCTTCCTGCAAAGTTATTTGATGAGATCGCTCCGAAGTATGTTGACCGTAAGGGTGGTTACACCAGAATCGTTAAGATTGGTGAACGTAAGGGCGATGGCGCAATGACTGTTGTTATTGAGTTAGTTTAATTTTCGTTATTATAAATAAAGAAGCTGAGACATATTGTCTCGGCTTCTTTTGGTATATGCATAGTTACAATTCACACGTCAGCCAGCTGACCTGTAAATTGCAATGAATTTGGCGATGCTTCGCATGCAAAATCGCCAAATTTATGGCTCATGTACGTTTTTGGCACGTAGCTCGCAGTAAATGCTGGCTACTGTGTGAACAGTAACTATGCATACCGCGAGAGTGCGGAGAATCTTGCTTGCAGGATTCTCATGTGGTATACTAAGAGCTATGAATGAAAAAGTATATAAAACACTGGAATACAATAAAATAATCGACAAATTAGAGGCACATGCATTTTCAGCGGAGGCAAAACGGCGTTGTCATGAACTGGTGCCAATGACAGATCAGGGGGCAATCGAGGAGGCACAGACTTACACGAAGGATGCACTTTCACGTATTTTAAAGAATGGGAGTGTTTCATTGTCAGGAATTACAGATGTGAATGGTTCCCTGCAAAGATTACGGTTAGGGGCGTCTCTCTCTGCAATCGAATTGTTGCGTGTTTGTTCTCTTCTTGAAACTGCGAAGCGCATGAAAAATTTTGCCAGAGCAAAGTCTGAGGATGCGCCAAGAGATAGTCTGGATGCAATGTTTACTGCATTGGAACCGCTGAATAGTCTGCAGGATGAGATTCGTCGCTGCATTATTTCCGAGGAAGAGATCGCAGATGATGCCAGCGCGAAGCTGCGCAGCATCCGAAAAAATATCCGCGGAATGAATGACCGTGTGCATGCGCAGCTGAATAAGCTGATGGCGCAGGAGAGCACCAGAAACTGCCTGCAGGATGCGGTGGTCACGATGCGTGGAGACCGTTATTGCCTGCCGGTGAAGGCGGAATATAAGTCGCAGATTCCCGGTATGGTGCATGATCAGTCATCTACGGGATCTACAGTCTTTATTGAGCCCTTGTCCGTGGTCAATCTGAACAATGAGTTAAAGACGCTGCTCATCGAAGAGCAGGAGGAAATAGAGGCGATTTTAGCGGAGCTTTCCAACCAGACTGCGGAGCATTCCGTGACGCTGGAATCGGATTATCGTGTGCTGGTGGAACTGGATTTTATTTTTGCGAAGGCGGAGTTGGCAAAGGACTATAATGGTGTGGCACCAATCTTTAATACGGAGGGACGCATTAATATCCGGCGCGGAAGGCATCCTCTGCTGGATCAGAAAAAGGTGGTTCCGATTGATATCCGTCTGGGAGAGGAATTTGATCTGCTTGTTGTGACAGGACCGAATACCGGAGGTAAGACAGTATCGTTAAAAACGGTTGGTTTATTGACCCTGATGGGTCAGGCCGGACTGCATATTCCGGCGAATGACCGGTCAGAGCTTGCTATTTTCAACGATGTGTTTGCAGATATCGGAGACGAGCAGAGCATTGAGCAGAGTTTATCCACATTTTCTTCCCATATGACGAATATTATCCGCATTCTGGATCATGTAGATGATCGTTGCCTGGTGCTATTTGATGAGCTGTGTGCCGGAACGGATCCGACGGAGGGAGCTGCTCTGGCAATTGCAATCTTAGATGACTTGCATAAACGTGGTGTTCGCACCATGGCGACAACGCATTATAGCGAGATCAAAGTGTATGCTCTTAGTACACAGGGTGTAGAAAATGCCTGCTGCGAATTTGACGTAGAGACATTGAGCCCGACATACCGCCTGCTCATTGGTATTCCGGGAAAGAGTAATGCATTTGCTATTTCCGGCAAGCTGGGACTGCCCTCTTATCTGATTGATGATGCAAAGGTGCGCATTACTTCAGAGCAACAGAGTTTTGAGGATCTGATCGCAGATCTGGAGTCCAGCCGCGTGATCATTGAGAAGGAGCGCGCGGAGATCGAGCAGTATAAATCAAAGAATAAGAACCTGAATCAGCAGCTTGCACGCAAGCAGGAGCGTCTGGATGAGAGCCGTGACAAGATTTTGCGTGAGGCCAATGAACAGGCAGCTGCGATTTTGAAAGAGGCGAAGGATTTTGCGGATACAACGATCCGTAATTTCCAGAAGTATGGCGCTGCAGCGCCTTCCATGAAGGACATGGAGCGTGAGCGTACTGCCCTTCGTGAAGAAATCAGCAAAAAGCAGGAAAAAGCGGCTGATAAGAAGAAAAAGCAGCAGCAGAAAAACCATCAGGCGCCGAAAAAGCTGCGCATTGGCGATAAGGTGAAGGTGCTCAGCATGAATTTGACCGGAACCGTGCACACCTTACCGGATGCCAAGGGTAACCTTTTTGTGCAGATGGGTATTTTACGCTCGCAGGTAAATGTAAATGATCTGGTATTGATTGATGAGAATGCAGATGTTAAGGCCGCGAAGAAGAAATATGAAAAGACCGGATCGGGCAGTATCAAGATGTCAAAATCTGCCTCTGTTTCTACAGAAGTCATGCTGATCGGATTAACTGTTGATGAGGCACTGGCAAAACTGGATAAGTATCTGGATGACGCATTGCTTGCTCATATGCCCTCTGTGCGTATTGTGCATGGAAAAGGCACCGGCGCATTGCGAAATGCGGTACATTCCCATTTGAAGAGACTCAGTTACATTGATCATTACCATCTCGCAGAATTTGGTGAGGGTGATGCAGGTGTGACGATCGCGGAGTTTAAATAGTTTAAGATCGGGACAGTGATCCGGGCAATAAAAAGATATAGGAGAGGATTATGGTGGCAAAACAGAAAATATTGATCGTAGATGATGATAACAATATCGCGGAGCTGATCTCGCTTTATCTGACAAAGGAGTGCTTTGACACAAAGATCGTCAATGACGGTGAGGAGGCGCTTTTGGCATATAAAAGCTATAGTCCGAATCTGATTCTTTTAGACCTTATGCTGCCGGGCATTGATGGTTATCAGGTGTGCAGAGAGATTCGTGCAAAAGATAATATTCCGATCATTATGCTCTCTGCGAAGGGAGAAGTATTTGACAAGGTACTCGGGTTGGAGCTGGGGGCAGATGACTACATTATGAAGCCCTTTGACTCAAAGGAGATGGTGGCGCGGGTAAAGGCGGTTTTGCGGCGTTATCAGCCGGCAAAAACGGAAAGTCCGGCCACTGCGGCGATCAAGATGGTATCCTATACGGATCTGGAGGTCAATCTGTCAAATTATTCCGTTGTGTATATGGGAGAGACTATCGATATGCCACCTAAGGAACTGGAGCTTTTGTATTTTCTGGCATCTTCTCCCAATCAGGTATTTACCCGTGAGCAGCTGCTGGATAATATCTGGGGTTATGAATATATAGGAGATACCAGAACCGTAGACGTTCATGTGAAGCGCCTTCGCGAGAAGATCAAGGATCATGCCGGCTGGGGCATCACAACGGTATGGGGCATCGGTTACAAGTTTGAAGTAAGGGAATAAAAATGAAACGAACGCTTGGATATAAGCTGATCGGCGGTATTTTGATCTATGCAGTGCTGGGCTTTCTTCTGGTTGCATCACTTGTGGAATGGGCCTTTCAGCAAAAAGCACAGAGCACAGAGGCAACCAGACTTTACAAGGAAGCATTGGCGATCACTTCCAACTATGCAGAAGATTACTATAGAAATCGTCTGACGCAGGAAGAACTGGAAACGCAGATGCGCGTGTTGTCCTCTTATACGGAAGGAGAAATATGGATCGTTGACCGAAAGGGTATTGTGCTGATCGGAAATGAAGAAAAGGGGGAAAATGATGAGATCCCGGGATTTCGGATTTCCGATTTTGGGACAAAATATTATTGTGTAGGCAATTTTTATGGTTGTTTTGACCAAACGATGCTGACGGTGTTTGCGCCGATCACGGTCGATTATCAGGTGCGTGGCTATGTCATGATCCATAAGGAGCTCCATCAGATTTATCAGGATGCCGACCATTTCCTGAATATGTCTTATATGGCGCTCATTACCTTGCTGCTGTTTAGTATTGCATTTCTGATCATGTATCTGTGGCACACCTATCGCCGGATCTGGTTGATGAATCGCGTTGCCCATAAATATATGGAAGGCAATTTTGCCAGCATGATGGAGGATACCTCTGAGGATGAGCTGGGCTTTTTATCTGCGTCTTTCAATTATATGGCAAATGAATTGAATACACTGGAGGAAGATCAGCGCAAATTTGTCTCAAATATTTCCCACGATTTTCGTTCGCCTTTAACTTCGATCAAGGGCTACGTGGAGGCGATACTGGACGGAACGATTCCAGTGGAGATGCAGGATAAATACCTGAATATCATCATCACAGAGACAGAGCGGTTGACGAAGCTGACAAGCGGCCTGATCGAGCTGAATCAGTATGGTGGACATGGAAAGACCATTCTTGATAAAACAGATTTTGATATCAATGCGGTGATCCGCCAGACAGCTGCTACCTTTGAGGGAGCGTGCAATGCCAAACGTATTGTACTGGAGCTGGTGCTGACCGGTGAGGAATTGTTTGTGCACGCAGATGAGTCAAAAGTGCAGCAGATCATTTATAATCTGACAGACAATGCAATTAAATTCAGTCACAATGATTCGACCATCCGAATAGAGACGCATATCAAAAATGAGAAGGTATTTGTCTCTGTGAAGGACAGCGGAATCGGTATACCGAAGGAATCCATCGGAAAGATCTGGGAGCGGTTTTATAAGACAGATCTCTCCCGTGGAAAAGATAAGAAAGGAACCGGTATCGGTCTGGCGATCGTCAAAGAGATCATACAGGCACATGGTGAAAATATCAATGTCATCAGTACAGAGGGTGTCGGCACAGAGTTTATATTTACGCTGCCTTTTGTGGATGATGCAGAGTAAAAAACAGGTTACTGTTCACACAGTAGTCGGCATTTACTGCGGGCTACGTGTCAAAAACGTACAGGAGTCATGAATTTAGCGATTTTGCATGCGAAGCATCGCCAAATTCGTTGCAATTCACAGGTCAGCTGGCTGAGGTGTGAATTGTAACAAAAACAGTGACGTAGCTGAGGGGAGAGGGGCAGCTGACGGAGGGTTTTTATATGGCAGATGATTTTCAGTTTATGAAAGAAACAAGAAAAGAGAAACCGATCAACCGGAAGCGGTTGTTTCGGCATATGGTGGAGACAGTGGTGCTGGCTGTCCTGTTCGGGGCGGTTGCAAGCCTTACGTTTGTAGTGTTAAAGCCAAGACTGGAGCAATATTTTTCACCGGAGGAACAGCAGCAGGTGTCTTTTGTGGAGCCAGAAGCCGAGGAAAAGCCGGTTCAGGAGAAAGAGAATGAGGAAGAAAAATCTGAGCCGGAAACGGTGATCATCGAAAAAGCGACACCGCTTGATTTGAGTCAGTACCAGACGTTGCAAAATAAGCTGTATGCGGTGGGACGCGAGGCGGATAAATTTATTGTGTCTGTGACAAATGTAAAAAATGATACAGACATGTTCAACACGACCTATGAAACAAAGGGAATCGGCTCCGGTGTGATCATCGCAGATACCGGCGATCAGCTGTTAATTCTGACAGAAAAAAAGACGATTGCCGGAGCGTCGTCAATTCGTGTTACATTTGTGGATGGTGTAACGGTAAAGGCTGAACTGCAGCAGTATGATGGAAATACAGGGATCGCTGTGCTGCGTGTAAAGGCTGAGGATGTCTCAAAGGACACGAAGCGGCAGATCGCAGTGGCAACACTTGGCAGTTCGGTGGGGGTTTCACAGGGGCAGACGGTGCTGGCTGTAGGAAGTCCGATTGGAACGATTCATTCAATTTTGACCGGAAATATTACATCTAACCGAAATACTGTTTCAACCATGGACTGTAATTATACGATTTTTACGACAGACATGGTAGGCAGTGCAGACGCCAGTGGTGCGCTGATCAATACAAAGGGAGAGATCATTGGATTTGTTTTGCAGGATTACAATATGCAAAAGGAACAGACTACCCTGGCAGCAGTATCCATCTCCGAGTTGAAGGGGGTCATCGAATTATTGTCAAATGACAAGCCTGTGCCGTATCTGGGTCTTCGGATTAGTACGGTAACGGACGATATCGCAGAGAATTATCAAATGCCAAAGGGCGTGTATGTGCGCGATGTAGCACTGGATTCTCCGGCCATGGAGGCAGGCTTTCAGAGTGGCGATGTCATTACCGCGATCAATGGGGAGCCGGTGCTTGTGGCAGAGGATTACGAAAAAATGCTACGGGAGCTGACTGTTGAAGAGATGGTTCATATTACCTATGAGCGTCAGGGGGCAGAGGAGTATATTCCACTGGAAATTGAGGCCAAAGTAGGTGTTTTAGAATAAAAATAGAGAAATACGAGGAAAAAGAAATGCATTTTATTGGAGAATTGCGTGAGGGAGCGCGCATCAACGAGATTTACCTCTGCAAACAGAAACAGACAGCACTGACAAAGGCTGGTAAGCCTTATGAATCACTGGTGCTTCAGGATAAGACAGGCACACTGGATGCGAAGATCTGGGATCCTTCTTCACAGGGAATCGAGGAGTGTGAAGCACTGGATTATATCAACGTCATGGGAGATGTGATCTCCTTTCAGGGAACCTTGCAGTTGAATATTAAACGGCTGCGCAAGGCATCTGAGGGTGAGTACGAGCCAAAAGACTATTTGCCGGTGAGCCAATATGATGTGGCAGATATGTACCGTGAATTGCAGGGTTACGTGAAGAGCCTTACGAATCCCTATTTAAAAAAGCTGGCCGGGGGGCTGTTTTTGGAGGATGCAGATTTTGCAAAACGCTTTCAGTTCCATTCAGCAGCAAAAAGTGTACATCACGGATTTGTGGGTGGACTGTTAGAGCATACGCTAAGTGTCACAAAGCTGTGTGCATTTTTCGCAGAGCGCTACCCGATCTTAAACCGGGATTTGCTCATAACTGCTGCATTGTTTCATGATATTGGAAAGCTGGAGGAGCTGTCTACATTTCCGGCAAATGATTATACAGACGAGGGACAGCTGCTCGGTCATATCGCGATGGGGATGGAGATCGTTGGTATGCGGATCCGTATGATCGATGGATTTCCTCGAAAGCTGGCAAATGAGTTAAAGCACTGTATTCTGGCCCATCACGGGGAACTGGAATACGGATCACCGAAAAAACCGGCGATCCCTGAAGCAGTTGCACTCAATTTTGCAGACAATCTGGATGCAAAGATGGAGACAATGAAGGAGCTGCTTTCCGGCGTGCCGGAAGGAAATACAGACTGGCAGGGTTATAACCGCCTGTTTGAGTCCAATATCCGCAGATCGAGTGTGTAGTGGTGGAGAAATTCGATCACTGTTTCTGACAGATGGAACTGTGAAAATACCAGGCAGTTACGAAATAAAGCCGGAAAGTCGCGGGCTTAGACTTTCCGGGCATGGGAAAAATGTATGGAGAATATAGATGCAGAAAAATGATATTGTCGAATTAGAGATCACAGACATGGGAGTGGGCGGAGAAGGAATCGGAAAAGCGGATGGTCTGACTTTTTTTGTAAAGGATGCGATCATTGGCGATAGGATCCTGGCTCACATTACGAAGCTGAAAAAAACATACGGATACGCCAGAGTGGAAGAACTGGTAAAGCCTTCTGATCTGCGTTGTGAGCCCCGGTGTCCGCAACACAGAAGATGTGGGGGATGCCAGATTCAGGCAATGGCACCTGGGGCACAGCTGCAGTTCAAGCAACAAAAAGTCCGCGGCAATCTCATCCGGCTGGGTGGGTTTGCAGCGGATTTTATTGATACTGTAATGGAGCCGATCGTGGGGATGGATGAGCCGTACCGTTATCGCAACAAGGCGCAGTTTCCTATCGGAACCGACCGGGAAGGAAATCCGGTGGCAGGATTTTATGCGGCCCGGACACACAGTATCATTCCGGTGACAGATTGTCTGCTTGGTGTGGAGGAAAATCGCGCGATTCTGGAAATGGTGCTTGCTTACATGAAGGAAAACGGTGTCAGAGCCTATGATGAAACCACGGGTAAAGGACTGATCCGCCATGTACTGATCCGCTATGGTTTTACAACAAAGGAATTTATGGTAGCTCTGGTTATCAACGGCCGTAAGCTGCCTGCACAGGACAAGCTGGTGGAACAATTGTGCACAATTCCCGGTATGAAGAGTATTTCTGTGAATAGTAATCAGGAAAATACAAACGTGATCCTCGGTGAGCAGACCATCTGTATCTGGGGTGAACCCTACATTACGGATTATATTCATCTGCGGGATTGCAGCGATGACCGGTTTGCGCTCACGGATACGGCAGTGGCATTTCAGATCTCGCCCCAGTCATTTTATCAGGTCAATCCGGTGCAGACCGAAAAACTGTATTCTCTGGCACTGGAATACGCTGGTCTGACCGGCACGGAGAGTGTCTGGGATCTGTACTGCGGTATTGGAACGATCTCGCTGTTTCTGGCGCAGAAGGCAGGGCAGGTCTATGGCGTGGAGATTGTGCCCCAGGCGATTGAGGACGCGAAACGAAACGCAGCGCTGAACGGTATCACGAACGCACAGTTTTTCGTTGGAAAAGCAGAGGAAGTGCTGCCGGAGTTTTATGCGAGAAATGTGTCAGGTGCCGTGTCCGGAGGGGAGACGGACAATGCTAAGGAGTCAGGTGTGCGGTGTCAAGGAACGAATGGCGATGAGGCGGTGTCGGGCATACCTACGGCCAGGACAGATACGTTTGTGGGTGACATGTCCCACCCGGATGTGATCGTGGTAGATCCGCCGCGCAAGGGCTGCGACCAGGCGTGTCTTGATACGATGCTCAAGATGCAGCCGGAGCGCATTGTCTATGTGAGCTGCGATTCCGCCACGCTGGCTCGGGATCTGCGGATCTTGTGTGACGGTGGGTATGAGCTTAAACGGGTAAGGCCGGTGGACCAGTTTGGTCATACTGTCCATGTAGAGGTCGTGTGTTGCCTACATCGGGTGGATTTGTAGAAGTGTTGGATTTTCGGCGTTTCATTTTGCAAAAAAGAACCACGAAATAAGTCAGAAGCAAGAGAACCAGTAGAATTTCGGCAGCAGATGATGTAGAATAAAAGGAACGATGTAAATATAAATACTGGAGTGCCCATCATGAAAAATCTGTTTCAAGTAATCCCAGAGGATTTTTTCAAGCCTTTTACAAGTAAATATAAGCGGATCTATACAGATTGTATTTTGCTACTTTTTAACACCTTTAAGCCGGAGATCTCTTATGGTGTGAATCGGGAGATCGTAGTGAAGGCGCTGGCGGACTATTTTGAGGCAGATGACGATGAGATGAGCTTTGATGATGTGACCTACATCCGGGATGCCAGGGAGAAAGCGAACGCAGTGGTGGCACTTCTCAAAAATTGCGGATGGCTGGAGTATGAGCAGGAGCAGAATCATCAGCTGAACGTGGTGTTGTATGAATATGCGATTCCGGTGATCGAGGCAATGAACCGGATCATCCGGGAGGAAGAGGCAGAGTATCAGGGTATTATTTCGCAGATCCACGCCAGTCTCCAGAACAAGGATCTGTACACCAAGCCATATGAATTGATCATTAAAGGCGTAAAAGAAAACACCGAGCGACTGATCTCGGAGTTAAAAAAGCTCAATGCCAGTATCAAACGTCATATGGACAAGCAGACCAACGATATGGATGCAGCAGAGATCATCGATCATTTTTTTGAGTATCACAAAAATATCGGCTCCAAGGCTTATCTTCGAATGAAGACCAGCGAGAATATCTCCTATTTTCGCAGCTCGATCATAGAAAAAATAGAAGAGATCATGGAAAGCCAGGAGATCATGGAGCGTGCGGTGCGAGGCTATATGGAAGTGGAGCAGGTGGAAGATCAGGATGCAGCATACGATGATATCGTAGCGATCCTGCTGGACGTGAAGTCTATGTTTTACCGTCTCGATGATATCATTGATGAAATTGACAGCAAGCACACGCGTTACATGAAAAATGCCGTCATGCGCGCCCGTTTCAAGCTGGCAACCGGTAACAATATGGAAGGAAAGCTGTCGAAGATTCTGGATGCGCTGGCAGAGGAGATCAATGCGGGGGAGACGGTCGATCTTCAGGAAGCGCCATCGGAAGAGCTGCGGGAATTGTGCAGTGTCTATACGCAGGGCTACCTTTCACCGGAATCATTGAGAACGATCCCGGTGATGAAAAAAACAGGTGTTGTGGATGAGATCTCAGGCAGCGGAGTGATGACGGAGGAAGAACGGCAGCTCTATAAAGAAGCGCTGCGAATGAAAAACCGGACCAGATTTTCACGGAAAAATATCAATGAATATGTGGTTGCCCTGCTGGGTGATAAAGAGAAAATGTCCGTGGAAGAGGTGCCGGTTACATGCAGAAGGGATCTGATCCGCATCATTTATATTAGTATTTATGCAGGAAACAGGTCTAATAATTACGAGATCAAACGATCTGACAAAAGAGTGCAGATCTCCGGATATGAACTTCCTTATTTTGATATTTTAAAAAGGTAGGATATAGCGATGTTTGAGATATTAAACGAATCGGTAGCGCAAAAAGAAAAATTTCGGATCGCAGCCAATAAGCTGTTAAATCATTGTTTTTTACTGAAGAAACGTGAGGATACAAAAAAGGACTATTTTTTTGTCAAACAGAATCTGGAGCTGTTTGTGACCTATTTTGACTTGCTGGGATATGATGTAAAGATGAATGAAGATCAGGGTGTGATCGGTCTTGTGAATCAGTTTTCCGTTGGCAGGGTGGAGCTGAGTAAATACGAAAGTATTGTGCTCCTCATCCTGCGTCTTCTTTATATTGAAAAGCGAAAGGAATTGGCGACTTATTCAGAAGAGGTGACGGTTCTGATGGAGGAGATCCGTGAAAAATATGCGATGCTGAAGATCCGGGCGAAGCCCGTGATGGACAAGGGAATGGAACGGAATTTTGTAAAGCTGTTTCGGAAATACAATCTCATTCAGAATCTGGATACGGATGTCAATCAGGCAGATGCAAGAATCGTTATTTATCCGTCCATTATCATGGCGGTCACGGTAGAAAATGTGAATCAATATTACGAGATGACAGAACAAAAGCTGAAGGAATATGCTGTGGGAAACGATGGTGCAGATAAGGATAACGAGTAGGTAAAAAAGTATTCAGAATGGGCTGAAACGGCAATGGATCCTGGTGTCGGACAGTTGCGGTTTCGAGTAAAAGGTATAGGATCATACAATGGACAATCAGAAAAAAGTATTAACAAGGATCCAGTTGATCAACTGGCATTATTTTGAAAATGAAAGGATTTCCATCAACGGATCTACCCTGGTCAGTGGTGAAAACACAGCCGGAAAATCGACAATTTTGGACGCGATCCAGCTGGTGCTGACAACCAATACGCGAAAGTTTAATGTGGCGGCAAATGAAAAAGGAAACCGCAACTTAAAGGGTTATGTGCGCTGTAAGATCGGAAATGTCGGGGAAACGTATCTGCGTAAAAATGTAGTGCCTGCGAATGTGGCACTGGAATTTTATGAGGAAAAGGCTGACCGTTATTTTGTCATCGGCGTACATATGACCTCTCCGGATGAAGAAAGTCCGGTGATCACTAAATGGTATGTGCAGGAGTGCCGGCTGGAAAATCTTTCGTTTATTGTAGAAAATACGCGTCCGGCGTTGGCGGAGGAATTCCGGGTGGATGGGAAAAAGATCCGTTATATCGAGACTGCCCGGGCAGCGAGGGATTATTTTAAACGGCGTATGGGAAATCTGGATGATAAATTTTTCGACATTATCCCCAAGTCACTGGCGTTTAAGCCGATGGATAATGTGAAGGAGTTTATCAATAAGTTTGTGTTGTCAGAGACAAAGATCGATGTGGCATCACTGCGTGAAAATATAGAGACTTTAAGTGAGCTGGAGGCCCTCCTGGAGCGATCCCAGAAGCAGTATGATGCGTTGGAACAGATCATGGGTACCCATGAAAAAATTGTAAAAAAAGATCATGATATTGCGGTCAATGAGATTCTGCTTGCGCTTGCAGGAAGAGATGCATGTAAACAGGAGATCGAGGAAACGGAGAAGGACATTCGCCTGAAAAGTCAGTCGGTAGATTCCAATAAAGAACAGCTGACTGTTTTGGAGCAGCAGCTGCGGGATCTGGAAGAACAGATCATCGGCATCAATGTGGCAATTCAATCGAACTCCTCCAACAAGATGGTGGAGGATGCCCGCAGAAGAATCGAAGACATTCAAAAAGAGATGCAGAAGCTTCAGGAAGAGGAACGGCGGTTAAAGGAGCAGGCCCGGAAGCTGAGGCTTTACATGGAGGAGCTGCGAAAAATAGACTATTCCCTGCTGTCTTCCGGTGAGCTGGAGCTGTTAAGCTCAGCAGAAAGCTCCGAAAAGAAGAATGAAGTGATTGAAAAAATTGAAAGCTTTCAGAGGGAGCATCTGGAGGAGATCCGGAATATCCGTTCCAGAAGTCAGGTGGAATATGAAAAATTAACGGATCTCATCAATGAACTGCAGAACCGGTTAAGGGAATTGGAGAAGCGGAATTTAAAATATCCGGAGCAGACCGAAAACCTGAAGTTCGCTATTGAAAAAGAGTTTGCCAAGCGCGGGATCCGCTCAAAGGTGTACATCCTGTCAGAGCTTTTAGAGATTACTGATCCAAAATGGACCGATGCAGTGGAAGGATACTTTAATCAGCAGAAGTTTTATCTGATCGTAGAGCCGGAATATTATGATATTGCACTGGAAGTTTATGAGAAAAAACGTGATCAGATTCATACCGCAGGTATTATTAACACAAAGAAAATCCCGCTGGAGGAATCCGTAAACAATCAGTCGCTGGCTTATGTGGTAAAGAGTGAGAACCGATATGCAAAGGCATACGCAAACTATGTCCTGGGCAGAGTGATCCGTTGCGATAGCAGTAAAGAACTGGAGCAGTATGATATTGCCATTACCGCACAGTGTATGCTCTATCAGGGTTATGTTGTCAGACACATCAACCCAAAGAATTACCGGAATCCCTATATCGGACAAAATGCGTACCGGGTACAGATTGTAAATACGAGAAAGGAACTGGAAGAAAAAAGCGCAGAGCGCAGCCAGCTGCGGGAGAAGATCAAGCTTTATTCCGGTGTTTTGGAAAGAGAAAAGAGCTTTGATCTGTCTTTGTTAAAGCTGTTTATTAACGCGCCGGCGAAGCTGGTAACAGCAAAAGAGCAGTTGGAAACGGCGAAGGAAGATCTGGAACGGGCATCGAATGACCCCTCTCTGATCGAACTTCAGATTCAGCTGGGAGCGGTGGAAGAACAGAGAAAGGCTGTCACAAAAGAAGAAAAGCTCCTTCGCAATGAAAATGCCCGTCTGGAGGTGCAGATCCAAAATGCAAATGTAGCCGTTGCGGATGGAAAGAACCAGTTACAGGGCTTGGAATATAACATCAATCAGAAGGAAGATGCAGACGGTCTTGCCTATCAGGAGGCAGAAGAAAAATATAAATTCAACCGAAAGACCAAAACGGCCAAAAAAGTGGCTGAGAACTTTGCACCACAGCGGGCACAGTTTGAAAACGAGAAGAATGGTCTCGTAGACCAGTTAAAAGGCTTACAACAACAATTTAATCTGCAGTTTACGCAGGATTTTATTGTAGGTTTGACCGGCATGGCGGAATACAGGGAAGCCATGCAGAAGTTAAAATCCGTCGAAATGATCCGGTATGAAGAGAAGCTTCGTCAGGCAAAAGAAGACTGTGAACAGATCTTCAAGAGTGATTTCCTCTCGAAGATGAAGGAGCTGATCGAAAATGCCAAAGCGGAGTTCCGCAATTTAAATAAGGCGCTGGATCATATTTATTACGGTGATGACAGCTATCACTTTAAGCTCAGCTTTGACAAAGGGAAGGAAGGACTGTACCGTATGATCACTTCAGAGAATAATCAGGAGGGGATCAATCTGTGGACAGCGGCCTTTGAGGCAGAATATCGGGAAGAAATGACAGAATTGTTCGACAAGCTGATGACAAAGGATGATAACGGGCAGAAGATCGTGGAGGAGTATACGGATTACCGCTCCTATCTGGACTATGACATTGAGATCCGAAAAAGAGATGGAAGTGTGCAGCGTTTTTCGGATATTTATGGCGAAAAGAGCGGAAGCGAGACGCAGGTGCCCTATTACGTGGCGATCGCGGCTTCCTTTTATCAGCTGTACCGCTACGGAAACAGTGTGCGCTTAATGCTCCTGGATGAAGCCTTTGATAAGATGGATGATGAACGGATCGGCTCCATGCTGGACTTTTTTAACAGTCTGGATCTGCAGGTGATCATGGCGACACCTCCGGCGAAAATAGAGACTATCGGCGAAAAGGTGGATACGGTGCTCACTGCGATCCGTGTCGGAGCGAACAGTATTGTGGAGGAGTATGATTTTTGACAAAGATACAGCAAAAAACCATCAACAGGCTGCTGGATAAATATGAAAAGAGCAAGACCTTTTTAGGAACCAATCAGGTGTCCCAGAGTTTTGAAAAACGGGTCGTGGAGCTGTTTCCGAAATATGCAGATGAAGCAGAATATGAGGTGTTCTGTGAGGTAAATGAAGCGCTGCACGAGCTGGAACAACAAGGGCTGGTGGAGCTTCGGGCGTTGAAGGGCGATGTGTTAGACCGGGTCGTGTTAAATGTGGAACGATTGCCGGATTGTTATGCATATGTGAAGCGCATCCCAAGAAGAGAAGAGCAGGAATGGTTTCGGGAAATCTGGAATCACATGGATTCGTGTCCCGTGTTAGAACGGTATGTGGAGGAGCAGGAGAAAAAATTAGATAAAAACGGAAATGTGGAGTATTACAGCGGAGACCGGGAGGAATATACCGACCTTTTAAAGCTGGTGCGGGAGCTCTCGTTGAATGAAGAAGAAGTGTTTCTCCGGGATTTTTCCATTCAGCTGTTCAAGGATTCCAAGCGGATCGAAAAGCTGGTGTCCAAGGCACAGGCTTTGATGTATCAATATGGTGATTTTGAGGACAAAGACTCCGTTTTGGAAGAGTGCGGTGTGGTACATACGCCGACGTATGTCTGTATGAAGGGTAATGGAAGGCTGTTTTTTGAGCGGCAGCAGATCGATCTCAGTGAGATGGACGGAGATCTTGCACTCTCTACATCTTCCTTAAAGGGATTACAAAACGTGCAGGTCACCGGGGCGCGTGTCGTGACAGTCGAAAACCTGACGAGCTTTCATGATTATAATCGTCAGAATGATTTTGTCATTTATCTGGGGGGCTTTCACAATCAGACAAAACGGGAATTTTTATGCTTTTTGCATGAGCAGAATCGGGATAAAGAATACCGGCATTTTGGAGACATTGACGTGGGCGGCTTTTATATTCTGGAGCATTTGAAGGAGAAAACAGGCATTCCTTTCCGCTCGCTTTCTATGGGAAAGGATGTGTTGGAAGCATATGCGTCTCAGACAAAACCATTGACGGAAAATGACAAAAAACGTATGAAGCAGCTGTTATCGAAGCTGGATGCGATGGAGGAAAAGGGTGTGCTCACGGAGGATTACCGGGAAGTTTTATATTTTATGCTGGAACATAATTGTAAATTAGAACAGGAAGTATGCCGCTGCCTGGTTTGACAAGTAGCGGGGTGTATGCGGCTGCAAGATATTGGGGCATTTTGGATTTTGCCGACCGGACAGTTATGGATGTACCGAAAGAAGCCGTTCCACAGATTCAGTCAGCGATGCATGTTGAACAAATGTGAGATCGGCGAGACATTGTACGTGGAAGCCTTTGATTGCCTGGGAAAAGAGGTATATGGAGTGTCAGAACTTTCGTGTAAATAAGGGAATGTGAATGGAAGAGTGATTGCAGGTGATATGAGAAAATTACCTGCAATCATTCTTTTTTCTTGCAAAGCCACACATTGCGTGGTATTATAGAATTGCGCAATGCGTGGAGGTGATACTATGGATAGCGCGAATAAGATTAAAGAACTTAGAGAGAGTACCGGAATGAACCGTCGTGAGTTTTCAGAGCATACCGGAATTCCGGTAAGGACACTGGAAGACTGGGAGGCTGCAAGGAGAACTCCACCTGAGTATATTCCGAGGCTGCTCGCTTATCAGTTGAAGTATGAGGAATTGATGAGGATGAAGGGGGAGTTTGTGGTAGGAGATACGGGAAGAAAGGAAGAAGAGGAATGATGGCAAAGCCTATGAAAAAAGAAACCATTCATGCAAATGGAATCGATATTGGGATTTATACAACAGATTTTGAAAACGAATATATTTCATTGACGGATATAGCTAAATATAGGAGTATTCAGCCATCAATTACGATTCATAATTGGTTACGAGGTCGGGATGTGATAGATTTTCTTGGATTATGGGAATCATTACATAATCCTGATTTTAAACTTATCGAATTCGATAAGTTTAAAGAAAATGCCGGTTCAAATGCATATGTTTTCTCGATTAAAGATTGGACAGAAAAATTGGGAGCAGTAGGTTTAAAAACAAAATCAGGCCGATATGGTGGAGGCATCTATGCGCATATTGATATTGCATTTGAATCGATCCTTATTGAACAAGGCATGCATCAGGAGGAGCGTATGCCTTTGTTGAGAAAATTGGTTGTTCAGCAATTGAAGACATTGGAAGCATTGGATATGAACAGCTTGCCCGGAATCGAGCAAAAATAGGTGTTATACAACAGAGATTTTTTCAGATACCATTCTGCAATTTTGACATATGATGATAGTAACCATCGAAAGAATGGAGCTATCGAATGTATGAATATATTTATGGAGCGATCCTTGCTGTTATCAGCATTTGTATAGGCATACATTTATGGAGAAAACGGAACAGCCTTCGCAGGCTTCATGCGATGTCAGACAGAGAAAAGAATGAACTGTTGGATTCGTTGGCAGAACCCTTTGGCTATCGGTATGTGCCGGAGTGGGATACATTCAGTAGCCGGGTGGATGCATGGCAGAAACAGTTTGGCTATGGAGCTATATACGACCGGGCGGCATCTTACTTTCATATGGTGTTGGAAACACTGCCCGTGTATTTTAATTATGATGGAAAAACGTGGCTGATTCAAATATGGAAGGGGCAATATGGGATCTGCACCGGTTGTGAGGTGGGAATCTATCATGCAGACCGTATCGTTGCGAAGGAGAATCGGGCAACGACGATCTTTCATGTGGTAGATGAAGAGGAAATGCTTCTGATATCCACGGAATTAAGGCGAGAAGGACAGCTGATTGCATTCCGCAGAGAAACGCACTGGTGGCTTACGACTTTTGACGTGGGGACATTTTCAGAGCCGGAGCAGCTTTCGCTGAAGATTGCCATACATTTTTTTAATCCTGAAATGCAGGCTGCATTTTATATGGGATTGTTGGAGCAGGGAGTAGACTGGAATGACATCTTTACTCGTTTTTATACGGTGTATTTTTATATTTCGGAAGGTGTGGCTGAACCGTCACGCTGGAAACGCGTGCAGTCTGCGTTGGCACAGTGGCTGAATCGATTCAATTGTAAGTTGTTCTGTTTTGTCACTAGATTTTGTGTGAGCAGCCGGGATCGTATTTTATATCTTTATTTCTATTTACCGTTTGTATATCGGCATGTACTCTGCTTCCGGCGTGCTCCAGGGAAGAGGCGGTGATCGAATGGGCTATAAAAAAAGACTTGACCGCGCCTTTGAGAATGTGCCGATACTTCCTATGTGTCCAGGAAGAAAATACGTTTTGTTCAGCGACTGCCACCGGGGGAATGGAACGCATAATGACAATTTCCTGAAAAATCAGCATCTTTATATGGCGGCATTACGATACTATCTCAAAAACCGATTTACTTATATTGAGCTGGGTGATGGGGATGAACTGTGGGAGAACCGGAAAATGGAACAGATCGAGGAAGTTCACGGGGAAGTGTTTGAATTACTCGCGCAGCTTTACCGAAAAAGACGGCTGTACATGATATATGGAAACCATGATATTGTAAAGAAGGGTAATTCTTTTTCACAAAAGAAATGCGCTTCTTTTTATTGTTCCGCGAAGCAGTGTACGATGCCGCTTTTTCCGGGTATTACGTTTTACTCCGGGCTGATTTTGGAAAATCAGGACACCGGAAAAAGAATTTACCTTACCCACGGGCATCAGGCTTCACTGCTGAATTCTACCTTGTGGCCGGTCAGCCGTTTTTTGGTGCGGTATGTCTGGAAACCGCTAGAGCAGATCGGTATTTTAGACCCGACCAGTGCAGCGAAGAATTACGTAGTGAAACAGCGCACGGAGAAGAAGCTGGCTGCATGGGCGAAAGAAAATGATCGCGTGCTGATCACCGGGCATACGCACAGACCGGTGGTTGCGCAGGATGAGTCGAGTTATATGAACACCGGAAGCTGTGTGCATCCATATCTCATCACTTGCATCGAGATCGAAAACGATACACTGACGCTAGTGAAGTGGTATATGGACGCAGGAACAAACGGGAATCTTTTTGTGGAGCGCAGTCCGATAGAAGTGTTACAATTCACACGTCAGCCAGCTGACCTGTGAATTGCAACGAATTTGGCGATGCTTCGCATGTAAAATCGCCAAATTCATGGCTCATGTACGTATATGGCACGTAGCCCGCAGTAAATGCTGGATACTGTGTGAAAAGTAACATAGAAGTCTCTGCAATTTTTCAGGGGATTTTGTAAAAGTTGCATTTTTCTGGCATCGTGCTATATTATAGTAGAGGAGATGCTTATGCGCGAAATGAGACAGTGGATCTGCAATTTCATAGCGCTTTTTATTCTGGTACTAGGGGTGTGCGTCTTTGATACCGGCGCAGAGCCTCCTTTTGCATGCTCCAAAACAGAACTGTCGAGTGTACCTTGTTCAAAGGCAGCTTATGAGAAAGCGGATGCTCGGCAAAACACGGATGCGATCCGTCCAACCGGCTTCATAAGTACAAGTCAGATCGCGACGCACATCACGAACGGAAGAAGAGTGCTGCGACCGCTGTTACATCTCTTTCTTGCAGCAGTCTGTGCGCTGCAGCCTACCGGCTTCTATAAAACAGGACGTGTCACGGAGTTTACAGGACTCGTGGGCCGTTTTGTTGTTCTTGATTTTATCCATGATGCAGATGGGAAAAAATAAAATAGCTTTTTTTGACAGTCAGCCTGTGTGAACCGCAATGGGACATGGGCTTGTTTGTGTACGTAAAATTTGGGTATCAAGCATGAGAGAAAGGGGATATTTTATATGATCTTAGAAATATTTTTATTGGTGTTAGGGTTTGTCATGCTGGTAAAAGGGGCAGACTGGTTTGTCGATGGCACATCCGGAATCGCGCGGAAGCTGGGGATTCCGCAGCTGGTAGTCGGCCTGACCATTGTGGCCATGGGCACCAGTGCACCGGAGGCAGCAGTCAGTATTACAGCAGCATTAAAAAACAATGCCGGAATCGCGATTGGAAATGTGGTGGGGAGTAATATTTTAAATATTCTGATCATTTTGGGAATCACCGCTGTTCTTATCCCGGTCGCGATTCAAAAGTCTACCCTTTGGATAGAGATCCCGTACATGTTGGCGGTGACTATCGCTTTGATCCTGATGGGGCTGGATGGAAGGGTATCCCGAATGGAGGGCGTTTTGCTCTGGGGAATGTTTTTGATCTATCTGGCATATTTATTCTATCTTGCGAGGCGCGGAACAGATGCAAAGGAAGCGGTAGAAGAAAGCGCCTGGAAGCTGGTGATCTGTGCGGTCGTAGGTGGAGTGACCGTTGTCTGGGGCAGTGATATTACGGTGGATGCTGCGACTGCACTTGCGCAGCTGATAGGTATGAGTGAGCGTTTGATCGGGCTTACGATCGTAGCCCTTGGCACATCTCTTCCGGAGCTTGTCACTTCTGTTACGGCTGCCAGAAAAGGAAATGCAGATATTGCCATCGGAAATATTGTCGGAAGTAATATCTTTAATATTTTATTTGTGATAGGAACGGCAGCGCTGATCATTCCGGTGCCATTTGCAGACAATTTTCTTGTAGATGGGATCGTTGCGGTTGCAGCGGGTGTGCTGCTGTGGATCGCAGCATTCCGAAAACTGGAATTAAGACGTCCGTGGGGAATCGTGATGCTTGTCGGCTATGGGGCATATCTTGGTTATTTATTAATGTGAATCAATACATGCAGATGGAAGTAAATGCTAGAAGATCAGATTGTTCAGAAAATGGAAGAACCAGAAGATGAACCTATTGATGTGGATAGTTGTCATTTTCCTACAGAACCAATTCATGAACCTCTTCATACTCGATCCCAAAAGAATCAAGAAGCTCCTGCATTTGTTCAGGAGCTTCCTTTTTTGTGAGTTTCCAGGACATGCCGCAGCCTGCGGAGATCGCGCGCGGAAGCGGGATCAGCCGGCCGGGAAAGCCGGTTTCGCCGGCCTTTTTTTCAAAGGCGATGGCATCTGCAGTTGTGTGAAATGATAGAACATAGCAGGCTTCTTTTGCGCGCATGGGTATTCTCCGATTTCTTATGCCTGAAATACGATCTCGTATCCGTCTGCGGTGCGGGTCGTCTCAAAGGTGTGTTTGTTGTGCTTTAACATAGCTTCAATATTGGCTTTTGTGTGGGCTTCGTCGCAGATCACGCGAAGGGATTTTCCCTTGTTTGCGTCCATGGCGTCCATGGTGATCATGACGGGCTCCGGACAGGAAAGTCCGCGTACATCTATTTCAATATAGTTCATTTTCGTACTCCTTTCAATTCTTTTCTTTATTTTCCCGCCTTGCGTTTCTGTGTGCATGCGATGATAAACAAAACGATGATGCACAGGATCACAGCCACCTTACCATAGATGCCGGGACCGCCTGCGACTGCGGGATCTGTCTCGGTAGCTGCTTTTGCGGCTGCACTGGCAAGCCCGAAGTTGTGTGCGACGGCTGCACCGATGAGCATTCCGAGGAAGGTCACGGCGCTGTCACAGGAGCCCTGGCCGGTTAAGATCAGCTGACGGAACGGACAGCCGCCCGCAAGAACTGCCGAAAAGCCTACGACATAAAGGCCAAGGATGTTCCACAGATGTTGTGCGTGTGCGATGGGCTGACCGGTGAAGCTCAGATGGAAGTTTCCGGTGGCAATGTTGTAAATCAGCATGACTACAAATAAACCGCCCAGAACGCTGATCAGGGAAGCATCCTTTAACAGTGCAAGATCACGGATGCTGCCTGCGAAGCAGGTCCTGTTTTTCTGTGCGATGGCACCGATGATGATCGCTGCAATGAGGGCAACTGCCACCGGTGCATGGAAGCTGCCGGGGCCGTTTTCGCTGGCTGCAAACAGTGTTGTTGTCACAGACAGGATCAGTAAAAATACTAAAAGGATCGGCAGTATGTATCCGTTTGCCCTGGATGTTTCATAATTACGACCAAGTGAAAAGCCTTTTTTCAGGAAAAATGTTCCGGTCAGTACACCACCTGCAAAACCGATCAGTCCCACGTAGGCGTTCAGATCGCCGGCAGACATACGGATCAGCATACGAAGCGGGCATCCTAAGAAGACCAGTGCGCCGATCATCATCATCACGCCCAGCAGAAAACGGATGAGGGGTGAACTGCCTGCGGTTGCTTTGTACTCTTTCGTTGCAATAGAAATAAGAAATGAACCGAGAATAAAGCCTACGATCTCCGGTCGGAAGTACTGCACAACTTCTGCAGAGTGCAGTTTCATGGCGCCTGCCATATCGCGGACGAAGCAGGCGATACAGATCGCCATGTTTCCGGGATTTCCCATGATGGCGAGCAGCATGGCGAGTAATCCGAAGATTGCTCCGGAAAGGAACAATTTCCATTTTGCGTCAAATAATTTTGTCATAAGTTACCTCCTTGTTACCAATTCCCACAATGGTGTTTTCATGGTATTTTTGTTTTTGACATGAGGAAAGTATAACAATGAGGATGTAATAAGTAAATGAATAAAAGAAAGAAATGCCATTAGGATTTTGAATTGCTTTAGAAATTCAAAAAAATCAAGACATAACAATTTTGAATGGTATATTATTTCTTATAATGATAGAATAGAGCTATGTGGATATAAAATGTGAGGAATGTTTGTATTCCTGTTTAAGCAGAGGTTAAAGGAGGATCATGATATGAGTCGAATCGTTGTAGATGCAATCGGGGATGCATGTCCGCTCCCGATCGTGAAAACCAAAAATGTGATCAAGGAGATGAAAAGCTCCGGTACGATAGAAGTTCTCGTGGATAACGAGATCGCTGTACAGAATCTGACCAAGATGGCAAAAATCACCGGTTATCCGGTCAGTTCAAAGAAGCTGGAGGAAAATAAATATCTGGTTACCATGGAAGTAATGATTGCCGGTGAAGATCAGGAATCCGGGCAGACACCGGTGGAGGAAGAACCTGCGACCTGTACACCGGATGCCCGTAGAGGAAACAAGGTGATCGTCATCAGCGCAAACCAGATGGGCAGCGGTAGTGAGGAGCTTGGAAAAACACTGTTGAAGGGTTTTATCTATGCAGTGACCCAACAGGAGGAACTGCCGAAAACGATGCTGTTCTACAACAGCGGTGTGTATATGACCTGCGAGGATTCGCCGTCGTTGGAGGATTTAAAGTCGCTGGAGGCGCAGGGTGTAAACATCATGAGCTGCGGAACCTGTCTGAACTACTATGGTCTTTCTGAACAGCTTCAGGTGGGAAGCGTCACAAATATGTATGATATTGTGGAGACCATGGAAAAGGCGGATCTGATCATCAAGCCTTGTTAATAAAGGAACTTTCATCATGGAAACAAAAAACAGAAATAAGTGGTATCGTCAACTTCCGAAAATGGATGAAATTCTTGCGCAGGACTGGACAAAGGAGCTGATCCATATCTATGGAAGGAGTCCCGTGATATCTGCTTTGAGAAAGGGATTGGAACGGATTCGGGAAGAAATTCCGGGATATGAGACGATAGAGGAACTTTTGGAAGCACTGGAGCAGTATCAGCTTCAGGTGCAGAATGCCCTTGCGTTGACGAACGAACGGCATTTTAAGCGTGTACATAATGCAACCGGTGTTGTCCTGCATACAAATCTGGGGCGTGCGCCGATGTCAGAGAAAATACTTTCCGAGGTCACACAGAAGCTTTTGGGCTATTCCAATCTGGAATATGATCTGGAAGCAGGAAAAAGAGGGGAGCGCTATGGGCATTTTGCGCAGCGGATCTGTGCAATTACCGGAGCTGAGGATTGTCTCGTGGTCAATAATAACGCGGCGGCTGTTCTTCTCATGCTGGCTGCCATCGGAACAGGAAAAGAAGTCATCGTATCCCGGGGGGAGCAGGTGGAGATCGGCGGCAAATTCCGGATACCGGATATTATGGATCAGAGCGGCTGCAGGCGGGTAGAGGTCGGAACGACCAATAAGACCCGTGTGGAGGATTATGCGGAGGCGATCACGGAAGATACAGCAGCGCTGTTAAAGGTTCACACAAGCAATTTTAAGATCGTCGGATTTACCCAGACCGTGGAACGCAGTGAGCTGGTGGCGCTGGGCAGGGAAAAAAGACTTCCGGTGCTGGAGGATCTGGGCAGCGGTGTGTTGGTGGATCTGTCAAAATACGGGCTTACAAAGGAGCCTACCGTACAGGATTCCTTAAAGGCCGGTGTTGATCTGGTGACTTTTAGCGGCGACAAGCTGTTGGGTGGACCGCAGGCGGGTATCATTGTAGGAAAGAAATGCTATATTGACAAGCTGAAAAAACATCCGCTGACCCGCGCCATGCGAATCGATAAATTTACTGCGGCTTATCTGGAAACACTGTTCTGTTATTATCAGGATCTGTCTGTGGCAGAATGCACGATCCCTGTACTTCGTATGCTGTCTGCGTCTGAGGAGGAACTGAAGACCCGGGCAGGGCAGCTGCAAAGGCTCCTGTCCGAAAAGCTGACTGGGGATGACCAGACCAGATGGACGGGACAGCTGGATATCTCTGTTGTGGCATGCGAGAGTACCGCCGGCGGTGGATCCCTGCCGGGTGAAACGATCCCAGGCTATGGTGTGCGCATCGAGGGGGCGGGTCTTCATCCGGAGCATGTGACCGAGTGTCTGCGAAGGGAAACGGAGCCGGTGATCTTACGAACCGTGGACGGTGGGCTGCTATTTGATGTGCGGACACTGGAGGATGAGGAATTGCCGGGTGTTGCAGAGCAGGTTTTTCGTGCCCTGCGCGATTTTTGACCGTTTGCAGAATTGTGTGGAATCCATAGGAATTTGCTAACTGCATGCAGCCTTCGAAGAAGTGTGCAGGAGAAGATGAAACCAGATGATAGAAGTTAGGAGCGTACAGTTGAATGCAGCCTGTAATTCTTGGAACCGCGGGACATATTGACCACGGAAAAACGCAATTGATCAAAGCTCTGACCGGGCGTAATACGGATACCATGAAGGAAGAAAAACAGCGCGGGATCACCATTGATCTTGGCTTTACCTATTTTGATCTGCCAAATGGCGAGCGGGCCGGAGTGATCGATGTCCCGGGGCATGAAAAATTTCTTCCCA
>JALFNQ010000242.1 GCA_022773965.1 Lachnospiraceae bacterium | reverse complement strand
TGCACAGTTTCTGGTTGTGCCGGAAGGAAAAAGCGTACCGCAGGCACTGAATGAAAATATTATGGTTTTGAGACAGCCGGTGGAAAATCTGTATCTGGTCGCCAGTGCCGCCATGGACATGTTTCGGGAATTGGAGGCAGTGGATCGAATCCGTTTTTCCGGCCAAAAGGAAGAGAGCTGGTTCATCGAAGAAGCAAAAGAGCCAATGAAGGATGGCAGCATGCTTTATGCCGGAAAATATAACATGCCGGATTATGAGCTGATCGTATCGGAGGGCTGCAGCCTTGCGATTGAAAATACGATGATCTCCCATTCGCCGGAGGTAGTCGAAAAACTGAATGAATTCGGGATTCCGGTGCTGATCGACTATTCCAGCTATGAGACGCATCCCCTGGGCAGAGTCGAGTGGATCCGTTTTTACGGTGCATTGCTGGGCAAGGAGAGAGAGGCGGATGCAGCATTTGAAAAACAGCTGGAACTATTGGAACGTGTATTCAAAGAGGAGCGGGCGAATGAAACAACGCATGTCGGAGAGAAAATGCACACAGGTCCCACCGTCGCATTTTTTTATATCACTTCCAATGGAACGGTAAATGTTAGAAAAAGCTCTGATTATGTTCCCAAAATGATTGATCTGGCAGGAGGAAGCTATCTGTTTCAGGATCTTGGATCGGACGAGGATCACCGTTCGTCAGTGAACATGACAATGGAAGAATTTTATGCAACTGCAAAAGATGCGGACTATCTGATTTATAACAGCACCATCGACGGAGAGATCCGGACGGTGGAACAGCTGCTTGGAAAGAGTGCGATGCTCCGTGATTTCAAAGCTGTAAAAGAAGGCAATGTCTGGTGTACCACCAGTGACCTGTATCAGCATTCCATGTCAGTCGGCGGATTTATCTTGGACCTTCACGGGATGCTGACAGGGGATCGTACACATGAATACACGTATCTGTATGCACTCAGACCGTGACGCAGAAAGGCCGTTTTCGGCATTCGGGAAAACAGGAGAAACATGAAGATGCAGAGGAGGACACATGACGCGGCAAAAGGAAAAAAGAATTCTTCATTATTGGATCATAGTCGCCATCTTACTATGCAGTGTGATACTGCTTGTCTTGTGCAATCTTGGAATTGGTAGTGTCTCGATCCATGCCAAAGACGTAGTGAAATGTCTGACCAGCGGGACGGTGGATGATACGGTGCAGGGAATTGTCCGGGACATCCGCCTGCCCAGGACGCTGGCAGCACTCATATTGGGTGGTGCATTGGCACTTTCCGGATATCTTTTGCAGACGTTTTTTCATAATCCCATCGCAGGCCCCTTTGTTCTTGGCATTTCATCCGGTTCCAAGCTGACGGTGTCGCTGGTGATGGTATTTCTGCTTGGAAAAGCTGTATCGATCAGCTCGGCAGCATTGATCGGGGCGGCATTTGTGGGAGCTATGCTCAGCATGGGCTTCGTGCTTCTGATGTCAAAACGGGTGAGCAGCATGTCAAGATTAGTTGTCTGTGGCGTAATGATCGGTTATATCTGTTCTGCCATCACAGATTTTGTGGTGACTTTTGCCGATGATGCGGATATTGTCAACCTGCACAACTGGTCCCGCGGCAGCTTTTCCGGTATGGCTTGGGGAAATCTCCCTGCCATGGCTGCTGTGGTGTTTGTGGCAGCCGGCAGTGTTTTTGTCCTTTCGAAGCCCATTGGCGCTTATCAGCTGGGCGAAAGCTACGCGAAACAGATGGGCGTCAATCTGCGGGGGATTCGGATTTTGTTGATCTTACTCTCCAGTATATTATCCGCATGTGTCGTCGCATACGCCGGGCCGATCTCCTTTGTGGGGATTGCTGTGCCGCAGCTGACCAAGCAGATGCTTGGAACGAACAAACCGATCTTTATGATACCTGCCTGTTTTCTCGGCGGTAGCGTATTCTGTCTGCTGTGTGATCTGATTGCAAGAACCGTATTTGCGCCGACAGAGCTTGCTATCAGCACGGTGACGGCGGTTTTTGGCGCACCGGTGGTGCTCTGGGTGATGGCGACAAGAAAGAAGAGCAATCCTTAAAAATGCGGAAGACCTGTGAAGAGGAAAGAATAGCATGAATGATTCATATTTTTTTACAGTAGGTATGTATGTCGGTTATCATGGAAAGCCGCTGATCAGAGATATCGGGATCACACTGAAAAAGGGTGAGATCCTGACACTGATCGGACCGAATGGAGCCGGAAAGTCCACCATCTTAAAGAGCATTGCAGGACAGCTGGAGCTGATCAGTGGAGCTGCTTATCTGGATCAACACGAACTTGCAGGAATGCGTCGGGAGGAACTGGCAAAAAAAATGTCGGTGCTGCTTACAGAAAAGATCCGGGCGGAGCTGTTAACCTGTCGGGAGGTTGTGGAAACGGGGCGTTATCCGTACACCGGACGATTCGGGATTCTATCCGATGAGGATCACAGGATCGTCGCAGAGGCAATGGAGCTTGTGCATGTGACGGAGCTTCGTGACAGGCTGTTTGACGAGATCAGCGACGGACAAAAACAGCGCGTGATGCTGGCAAGGGCGATGGCAGGACAGCCGCAGATCCTGATCCTGGACGAACCCACCTCTTATCTGGATGTGAAATACAAATTGGAATTTTTGTCTGTTTTGCAGGAGATGCGAAGGGAAATGGGGTTGACGGTTATCATGTCGCTGCATGAGCTGGAACTGGCAGAGCGGATCTCGGACAAGATCCTGTGCGTGAAAGGGGAATACGTGGAGCGATTTGGAGCGCCGTGCGAGGTTTTTCAACCGGGCTATATACAGTCCTTGTTTGATATCCAAACCGGAAGCTATGACGAGGAAACCAGCCAGATGGAACTGGAGTCAGTAAAAGGTACGCCGGAGGTGTTTGTGATCGGAGGAA
>JALFNQ010000222.1 GCA_022773965.1 Lachnospiraceae bacterium | reverse complement strand
GCAAGTGACTGGATCCATGAGCTGTTTCCAAAGGATTTTGTTGAAAAATATGCAAATATTGACTGGGCGAATCTGATGGAAAAGGCAATACAGATTTTTCGCTCAGGAATCGGCAGTGCAACGGGAGCTGTTGTTAATGCGGTATCTTCCCTGATCTCGGCGATCGTTACGGCATTTATCAGCTTTATTTTTGCCATTTACATGATGTCCGGAAGAGATGATCTGCTGCGTCAGGGAAAGAAACTGATGAAGCATTATCTTCCGGAAAAATGGGGAAAGCGCTTTGTGCATTGGATGTCTGTTTTAAACGATTGCTTTCACCGTTATATTGTGGGACAGTGTGCGGAGGCGGTGATCCTTGGAGTGCTTTGTATGATCGGTATGCTGATCTGCAGATTTCCATATGCGGCGATGATCGGAACACTGATTGGGTTTACTGCATTGATCCCTGTTGCAGGCGCATATATCGGTGCAGGTGTGGGAGCAGTCATGATCCTTACGAAATCTCCGATCCAGGCACTTTTGTTTTTAGTATTTATCGTTGTATTACAGCAGTTGGAGGGTAATCTGATCTACCCGAGAGTGGTGGGAAAATCTATCGGCCTGCCTGCCATCTGGGTGCTGGCAGCGGTGACTATTGGAGGAAGTCTGATGGGAATTCTGGGTATGCTGGTGGGAGTGCCACTGGCAGCTGCATTGTATCGATTGATCAGTGAGGATGTAAATCGTGCGGATCTGTTGGCGGAGCATTCACAGGAAAGCTTGGAACAGGTGGAAAAATAACGAAAAATCGCCAACTTTTTCCAAGTTGCTTTTTCCCATGGGTCATGCTACAATGAGCGCAAGCGAGCAGGCTTGCTTGACGAGTGGCAAATGGCTATTACAAAAAAGGAGATTAGATAACCATGAAGAAAAAAATATTGGCACTGACTCTTGCAATCATATGCGCAGCAGGAGCATTTACGGCAGTGACAGCAGTGGAACAGCCGGTGAAGACCGAAGCGGTCACAAAGAAAAAGGCACCTTCTATCAATAAGGTATATTCAGCTGTGAAGAAGGCGTATGGAGAGAATTATCTTCCAAATACACGCCTTTCCAAGGACGAGATCAAGACGCGTTATGGGATTTCGAGCAAATGGTACAGCGGAGCAATTGCCGAGGTTCCGATGATCAATGTGCAGATCGATGAGCTGGTGATCGTGAAGGCAAAAGATACGAGTTCAAAGAAAAAGATCAAGAGTGCGCTGCTTTCCTATCAGAAAGAATTGCAGGAGGATACCTTCCAGTATCCTGCCAATCAACTGAAGCTTCAGGCTTCGAAAGTGTATGTGAAAGGCGATTATGTCTGTTTTTTTGTCCTCGGTTCTATCAGCAACGAGCAGTCTCAGCAGGAAGAGAGCAAAGTCATTGACGCATACAAAGCAGAGACAGCTAAAGCAGTGAAGGCAATTCAGAAACTTTATAAATAAAATGTAACTATTCAGAGCCAGGGCAATTTGAATGTAAATGCATAGCAATTTACATTCGTGAGGAAGTAGCGAAGCGAATTCCGAATAACCGCTATCGGAATCATGCTTGCATGAATGACGATATTTTTGGAAATTTCTTTGGCGAGAAGCCACATCGAGATGGAGCTTTAGCGGAATCGAGATGGGGTCTGAATAGTTACAATAAAATCAAGGAGCAAAAGTTATGGTATTCAGCAGTCTATTATTTTTAGTCCGCTTTTTGCCGTGCGTGTTGCTCGTCTACTTCATAGTACCAGGCTGCATGAGAAATACATGGAAAAACCTGGTACTATTTTTATTCAGTCTTTTGTTTTATGCGTGGGGTGAGCCGGTCTATATCTGGCTGATGCTCTTTTCCACGGCTGTTGATTACATTAACGGCGGACTGACGGGATATTTTGTGGCGAGAGACAGACGGGAGATAGCGAGGATTTTTGTCGTTTTATCGGTTGTGATCAATCTTTCACTTTTGGCAGTATTTAAATATGCGGGAAAATATGCATTGCCCATCGGTATTTCGTTTTATACCTTCCAGTCTATGTCTTACACGATCGATGTCTATCGGGGAAAGGCAAAAGCCGAGCCCAATCCGATCAATTTTGGAGCGTATATTTCTGCATTTACACAGCTGATCGCGGGGCCAATCGTGCGTTTTGCAGATATTGCAGGGCAGCTTCGGGAGCGAAAGAGTAATATTGAAAAAATACGTGATGGAGTGATACGCTTTGTGTGCGGGCTTGGTAAAAAGGTATTGCTTGCAAATCAGGCGGGCGAGATCTTTCGGACTGTGACCGGATATGACGCAGCACAGATGACGACTGTTTCCGCGTGGCTGGGAATACTGGCATTTATGTTTCAGATCTATTTTGATTTTTCCGGCTATTCAGATATGGCGATTGGACTCATGTCGATCTTTGGGTTTTCAATCCCGGAAAATTTCCGTTATCCCTATGAGTCAAAGAGTATTACAGAGTTTTGGAGAAGGTGGCATATCTCATTGGGCAGCTGGTTTAAGGAGTATGTCTATATTCCGCTGGGCGGCAGCAGGAATGGAATGGCGCGCACATTTTTGAATATTTTTATTGTGTGGTTTCTGACTGGCTTATGGCATGGAGCAACCGTCAATTTTGTTTTGTGGGGACTATATTTTTGCGTATTTCTCATCATGGAAAAAACGTGGCTTTTGAAGCTTTTGGAACGCCTGCCGGTATGGCTGTCACATGTTTATGCGTTGGTGGTGATCTATTTTGGATGGCTGCTTTTTGCATGGGAGGATATTACCGGACACAGGGTATATTTGAAAGCAATGGCAGGGTTTGGAGCTGGTGGACTGATCAGCAGGGAAACGATGTATCTCATGGTCAGTAATGGTCTGCTTTTCCTGTTGCTGGTGATTGGATCTACGTCATTTCCGAAAAGAATTGCGGTGGCATTTATGAAAAAAGATGGTATGGCAGCTTCTCTGATGCAGGGTATTTACGTTGTGACCGTGTTGTTGCTATCTATCGCATATCTTGTGAACGGAACCTATAATCCATTTTTGTATTTCAGATTCTAGGGAGGTTTATCATGAAACTGATCAAAAAGATTTTGCCGGTTTTTATGTTTGTTCTGATCATTTTTGGCTTGACCGGAATGGGGCTGGTATTGGAAGAAAAAACCTATTCTTCTACTGAAAAGAGAGAACTACAGACGCGGCCGAAGGCAAAAATAAAGACCATCAAAAATGGAAAATTTCAAAAAAAATATGAGGATTATTTAAGTGACCAATTTCCCGGACGGGATGAATGGGTGAAGTTGCAGACTCTTGTTTCCAGATTGTCGGGAAAAAAGGAGAGCAATGGCATTTACTTTGGAAAAGATCATTATTTGCTGGAAAAATATACAGAGGAAGATTTTGCCGGGGAAAAGGAGAATATCGAGGCACTGGCAGCTTTTGTTGAACGCGCATGTAAACGCGCGGATGTGAAGGTGATGATGGTTCCGACAAAAACATGGATCCTGCAGGACAAGCTGCCGGCCTTTGCACCGACCTATGAGGAATCCATTTTTTATGATATGTTGGAGAAACAGCTGGGTGAAGATGGCGGTGAGGTGCTCATTCCGGTGTATCAGGTACTGCAGGCACACAGGGAGGAGGATATCTATTACCGGACAGATCATCACTGGACAACGCTGGGTGCATGGTATGGCTACAGCGCGTATGTGGAAGCGGTCGGGGGTGATATGGAGAAGGTGCTGGAAAAGAAGGATTTTGAACTTGTGTGTGAAGATTTTTATGGCACAGGCTATGCGAAAGTAAATCAGGCATCACAGCCGGATAACATTTATATTTACGAGCCTGAGACAACACTTGAAGTTATCTATAATATGGGAGAGAAAACGACCCGGTCACTGTTTGAGCCGGAATATCTGAAATCAAAGGATCAGTACCGCGTGTTTACCGGCGGCAATCAGGCGGTGCTGGAGATCAGCGGCGGTGTAGATAATGGAAAGACGCTTTTATTGATCAAGGATTCCTTTGCGAATTGTATGGTGCCGTTTTTGGCAGAGGATTTTGAAAAAATTATCGTGATCGACCTGCGTCAGCTGAATATCGGCTGTGATGATCTCATGGACATGTTTATACCTACTGATGTGCTTGTTTTGTACAATACGGCCCAGTTTGCGGGAGACCGGGATTTTGTAATGAAGAGTAAATAAGGCTTTTGAAATGGAACTTGAGTAGATATCTGTGGAAAATTGAAATTGATATACATCTGTCAAAATGCTATAATAAATCTATCAGACAAGCAAATTCTGTGAGTGCTTGTAAATTACAAAGGGAATGATTTCATTTCCGGAGGGAGGGCGTGAGAGATGCGAAAGATTCTGAAAAAGATATCTTTGCTGATCCTGTGTGTATTGGTGGTGACAGCAGCTGTGCCGTGCGCCTGGATCAGCACAGCAAATGCGTCAGATACGAAGCGGGTTGTCCGTATCGCATTTTTTCCGATGCAGGGTTATAATGACATTGATGAGGATGGAAACGTGACCGGCATGGATGTGGATTATCTGGAGCAGGTATGTCATTATACCGGGTGGGATCTGGAATATGTGCAGTGTGGCAGCTGGGACGATGCACTTGAAAAGCTGGAAGCACAGCAGGTAGATCTGGTCGGTTCGGCGCAGTATTCGCTAGAACGAGCAGCAAAATACAGGTATGCGAG
>JALFNQ010000250.1 GCA_022773965.1 Lachnospiraceae bacterium | reverse complement strand
TTGTGTGTTTCCACTGTTCTGGGTGATCGTGGCGGCAACAAATAAAAGTGTGGATATTTTGCGCGGAACGCTGATTCCCGGGGGATATCTGGCAGAAAACTGGAAAACGCTCATCTCCACCTATGCGATCGGACCGGCGCTGTGGAACTCGGTGAAATATTCGGTTGTCACGACCTTTGTGTCACTGGTGGTGTCATCTATCGCAGGATATGGCTTTGAGGTGTATCATGACAGGCACAAGGATCACGTCTTTGGAGCGATGATGCTGACGATGATGATCCCCTTTACAGCAACGATGATCCCGCTGTACCAGATGTATTCGAAGCTGCATCTTCTGGACACGACGCTCGGCTTTATTCTGCCGTCTATCTCATCGGTGTTTCTCATCATGCTGTTTCGTCAGAACAGCCGTGCTTTTCCGATGGAGATCGTGGAGGCAGCACGCATTGACGGAGAGAATGAGCTGGGTATTTTCTTCAAAATGTATGTTCCCACAATGAAAGCAACCTACGCGGCAGGCATGACGATCACCTTCATGAATGCATGGAATAATTACATGTGGGCAAAGCTCATCATGTCCGATGATACGACACAGACGTTTCCGATGCTGGTGGCAAACATGACCTCCGGCCATTATATTGATTACGGACAGCTGATGCTGGCGGTACTGATCTCGACCCTGCCGACGGTCATTGTGTTCTTCGCATTGCAGAGAAGCTTTGTGGAAGGTATGACAGGTGCCGTAAAAGGGTAAAATTGCATAAAAATTTGTTGGAGGGCTCTTTGCAGTGATGCGGAGGGCTCTTTTTATGCGGAAAAAGGTGCACAAAAGTGCTTCAATGTATCATCACAGGAGTGATACAAAGAGAAGCTTTTAAAGAATTTCTGGTGATGAATAGGTACTGAGATAGAAGGCTTTGATGAAAGCATTGGTATATATGCCGAAAATGAAAAAATAGAATCGTCATTATGACATATTGAAAACGTCTAGAATAGCTATCATAATTTGTATTAGTAAGAGAAAAAATATGATTTGACATTATGTGATATATGCCATATACTAAAGGAGATTACATGGTAAAATTTCAAGTACTATTTTATGAAAAAGAAAACGGTGAATGTCCGGTAGAAGAGTTTCTTTCAGGATTAGATATAAAAATGCGGGCAAAGATGGTTGGTATGCTTCAGATATTGGAAGAAAAAGGGAACTTGCTTAGAGAGCCGTATAGCAAGCATTTGGAGGATGGTATTTTTGAAATCAGGTGCGAGTTGGGAAATCGTATGATTCGGGTGATGTATTTCTTTTTTTATGAGGGGAAAATTATTCTTACAAATGGGTTTATTAAGAAAACACAAAAAACACCCAGGTTAGAAATTAATTTAGCGAAACAAAGAAGAAATGATTTTATAAGAAGGATGGGTAAACTATGAAAAGTTTGAAACAGTATGTGAGTGAGCAGATGGAAAATCCGGAATTTGAAAGGGAATATCAGGAAATTCAGCCGGAAATGGATGTGATTCGAGCTATTGTAGAAGCCAGAACCTCTCAGAATTTGACGCAAAAGGAGTTGGCAGAACGCACTGGAATCAATCAAGCCGATATAAGTAAATTGGAAAATGGTACAAGAAATCCCACAATCAATTTGCTTAAGCGGTTGGCAGATGGAATGGGAATGGTGTTGAAAATAGAGTTTGTGCCCAAGAAAACTATATAAGGAGGGCAATTTTGAGAAGAAGTGTGCAGAGGAATTGAGGGAGAGTCAGGTGGACTTGCAAAAATATTGTATGAGTGAAAAAGATTTGATTTAAGTTGGAGAGCTCTTCGCCATGAGGCGGAGGGCTCTTTTGTAACTTACCACCCTAAAAGTGCCACTTGACGGAAAACCGGTTGTTTTTTTGCGGTAGTTATATTATAAAGAGAACATGGACGCAGGAAGAAACATAAGCGTTTCGGGTCAGCAGGGAGTAAAAAACGTATGAAAGTGACATTAGAACAGATATCCGGCGGTATAGAAGAGATCATCATCAAATACAAAGAGATGACGGAGCAGATCGAAGGTATCGTAAATTACATCAACCAGAATGAAAAAAAGCTGATCGCATTTCAGGACGGACAGCAGATTTCTCTTCCGCCGCAGAATGTGATCTATCTGGAGAGCGTGGATGGCGTTACCTATGCCTATACGAGCAGGGAGGTATATCGGACGAATCTGTCGCTGGCGGCGGTGGAAGCCATGTACATGAAAGAAGGCTATTTTCGGTGCAGCAAGTCCATGATCATCAATATTTATCGGATCGAGCGATTAAAGAGTGAACCCGGAAACCGGATCGATGCGAGGATGGACAACGGAGAGCATGTGGTGATCTCCAGAAGGTATGCCAAGGAACTGCGAAGTATTCTGAAAAATGAATGATCATACAAAAATATGTGATAGAGGTAACGATTCAGCAAAGCCTGAAAGCAAAAACGCGCAGGATACGAACAGCTGCGGACAGAAAGGAGCGTTGGACAGATGGAAAAGTTTAAAACATATCTTTCGTTGGAGATTGGAATTGAGTTTAAAGCATTTTTATATTTTTACTGCCTGATCCTTTTCTACTGTGTGTATCAGTTAGTGGAGGGAAGCATGAATGCAAATATTATCATTCTGGCAGAAATGATTGCAACTACCTATATCATGGGGTATATACAAGTCTATTTCATGAGAAATTTTGATGAGTCAGATCACTTTGGGGCGTATGAGCTGATCGCCATGCTGGTCTGCACCCTGATCTATACAGCGGTCAGTTATGTGCTTAACTGGTATGAAAGGAAAACGGGAGTAACGATCCTGTTTGTGTTCTACATGATCTTTTGTTATGTCTGTGCGTTTTTGCTGTATAAAATAAAACGTGATATAGACACGAAAATGTTGAATAAGGATTTGGAGGATTTTAAGAAAAATCGTGACTGTGGAGGCTTTTGCCGTATAGGAGACGAAGCTTCTTATACCAGAACAGATCGGAGCGGGAACACGCGAGAATGATTGCCAGAAAAATATGTTCAGAGAGTGATTGATCAGATGAGGAGGAAACGTGATGAAACAGGGACAGACAAAGGAATATGCCATTGATATTCAAAATCTCACAAAGACCTATGGGAAGGCGCGGGGCGTGACAGAACTGACGCTGCAGGTGGAGAAGGGGGATATTTTCGGATTTTTAGGTCCGAACGGTGCGGGAAAATCTACCACGATCCGCAGTCTTCTCGGGTTGATAAAGTTTCAGTCGGGGAGTGCACGTATTCTCGGGATGGATGTGAGAGGAGACCACAAAAAAATATTGGAAAATATTGGATACATGCCATCGGAGACAATGTTTTATCCTTCCATGAAGGTGAGCGAAGTCCTAAAATTTGCTGCAGACATGCACAAAAAAGACTGTGAGGAGGAGAGCAGGATGCTCTGTGAGCGGCTGGAGGTGCCTGTAGATAAGAAGGTCGAGGAGTTGTCGCTGGGAAACCGTAAAAAAGTCAGCATTGTCTGTGCAATGCAGCATAAGCCTCAGCTGTTTATTTTTGATGAGCCCACCAGCGGACTTGACCCGCTTATGCAGGCGGAATTTTTTAAACTGATCCTTACATACAACAAACAGGGCGCGACCTGCTTTTTGTCCTCCCATGTGCTGTCGGAGATCAAAAAGTACTGCCATCAAGCGGCGATCATTCGCGACGGGCGGCTGATCTGCACGGATACTGTGGAAAATCTGACAAAAACAAATGCAAAACGGATCCATATGGTCAAAGATGGCGTAGAGGAAAGCTTTGTATACAGAGGTGATCTGGACGAGCTGTTTGCTGGTTTTGCAGGGCATCATATTGAGGATATTGTGATTGAAGAACCGGAACTCGAAGAGATTTTTATGCATTATTATGAAAAATAGAAGTGAAGGACAAGTAGTTCCGGAAAATGATACGTGGGCTGAAATGGAGGAAAAACAATGACATTATATAGACATGAAATGAAAATGAATCTGAAAAGTCTGATCATATGGACGCTTTGTGTAGGTGGGATGTGCTTTGGATGCATTTTGCTGTACACGAGTCTGGAGGATTCGCTGCAGGAGATTGCAGATGCCTATGCCAATATGGGAGCAATGTCTACCGCGCTTGGCATGGATAAAATGAGTCTGGCAACACTGACCGGATTTTACGCGACAGAAATAGCGATGATGCACGGGTTGGGCGGAGCGATGTTTGCGGCGATTTTGGGAACAGGTATGCTCTCCAAGGAGGAGGCAGGACATACGTCGGAATTCCTGAATGTATTTCCCATCACCAGAGGTCAGATCGTGTTGGAAAAATATCTGGCATTGCTTACGAATACTTTTTTGTTCAATCTGGTGTGTGCGCTTTTGTATGTGCTGGGCTTTGTGTTGATGGGTGAGGAGCTCATGGGCACGGAAATGTTGTTGTATCACCTGGCACAGTTTCTGATGCAGGCAGAGCTTGGTACAGTCTGCTTTCTGATCTCGGCTTTTTCCAGAAAGAATCTGATGGGTGCGGGACTTGGGCTTGTGATCCTGCTGTTTGCGGCAGATATGATGTGCCGGATCATTCCGGCGATTGAAAATGTGAAATATATGACACCCTTTTACTATTCGAATGGTGCAGATATTTTCACAAGCGGAGAGATCAATGGAGTGATGCTGGCGATCGGTATTGGGATTCTGTGCGTATCCTTTGCGGTAGCGCTGTTTCAATATACGAAAAAGGATCTGGCAGCCTGATTTGTTTTTCTGTACGCGCCAGCAGTTCTCTTTGCTGGCGTTCTAATTCATCTACCCTTTTTCAAATAACAGCCGGTGTTCTTCCGGTGTGGTACATGACATGTAATTCTTCAAAATTATAGCATGGCTGCCATCAATATTGCTTATCCCATTGTCAATGTGCTGACCGGTATCGCCCTTTTATTTGCCACCGGAGGAAGCTCCATCGCAGCGCATTTGTATGTGCCGATGGGAAAACCGATGGCGTGGATCTTTACGATTGCGCGAAATATCTGTCTGGAGAAATGCAGGCGGAAAAAGCGCTATTCCGGTGAGCCTTTGGATGAGGCGAAGGAAGAAATCGATTTTAGCGGGATCAAGGATCGGGAGGATCGCATCGTGCTTGAAACTGCATTTCAGGTGCTCTCAGAGGAAGAATGCCGGATCATCATTTTGCATGCAGTATCGGGTCTGCGTCACAGGGAGATTGGGGAATTATTGAAGCTTCCGGTATCGACGGTTTTATCAAAATATAACCGCGGGCTGAAAAAACTGCGTAAAGAATTGGAGGAAAAATTATGAGTAGGATATCAGAGATCAATGTAAAGGAACATATGCGATCAGCAGTAAAAGAGATGACGCCGGCGTTTGCCGATGCGCTCTGGCAGCAGCCGGTAGAACGGGCTACGGGAGACGAATGGTATCTGAAAAAAGAAGGAAGGCACACTTCGAAACGCACAAGGCTCGTGGGCTTTCTGGCATCTGCGGCTGCCTGTCTGGCAATCTGTATCTGCTCTGTGGGGATGATCGATCATCGTACGGACGCTATCGTATATCTGGATGTGAACCCCAGTGTGGAGCTTCAGATCAACCATCGTGACAGGGTCTTGGCTGCCAATGCGGATAATGCAGACGGAGCGGTTATTTTGGACGATATGGATCTGACGGATACAGATCTTGACGTGGCACTCAATGCGATCATTGGTTCGATGGTAAAGCATGGATATCTCAACGAGGCACAGAAGATGATCCTGCTTTCGGTAGACAGTAAGGATGAAAAGCGGGCGGAGCAGCTGCGGCAGCAGATCTCTACGGAACTGCATGCGGATCTTGCATCGCTGCTGGGCTCTGGATCTGTGCTGGACCAGTCGGTGGCTGCTACGGATGAGCTAAAGCAGTTGGCACAACAGTATGCGATCACACCCGGAAAGGCACGATTGCTACAGCGTCTGACCGAAGAAAATCCGAATTTGGATTATGATAAACTGGCGAAGCTGCCTATGAATGAGTTAATCGGATATCTGAAGCAGTCTGGTGTGGATGTCAAAAATTATGTACATTGCACGGGGGATAATCTTGACGATGAGCTGGAAAATCTGTTCGACGATGATGATGCGAGCGACCCAGATGATGATGATGCGGACGACGCGTGGGACGATGATGACGCGGATGATCCAGACGACAATCCAGATGACGATGACGCGGATGACTCGGACGACGATTCAGATGACGATGATGTAAATGACCCGGACGATGGTCGTGACGACGATGACGCGAATGATTCGGACGATGACTTGGATGACGATGACGCGGATGATTCGGCTGATGATCGCGAAGACGATGATAAAGATAACGATGGTATTAAAAAGGCGGTTTTGAATGAGCGCCCGACAAAAACAGATATAAAAAAGAATGTGTCAGTGAACAGGAGAACAGACGATCCGGATGAGGGCAACAAGGATGAACCGGACGAAGATGAGGATGAAGATGATGAAAATGAACCGGACGAAGACGAGGATGAAGATGAGGATGAAGATGAGGAGGATTGAGTAGGTTTTCTGCTGTTATATGAATTTTTTACCGGAGAAACTACAACTGCTGGATGTTTTCATGAGAAAACGGCAAGGAATTTTATATTATGGGTGTTAGAGGGCATAGATAAAAGGGTCTTGCGAGTACGCGAGACTCTTTTGTTTTGTATAAAGAAATAAAAAGACCCATGCATGAGCATGAGCCTTTTGTCTGTAAAATTCGAAATCAAATGGAAGGATAGCATCGGCAGCTGTGCAAAGGTTAAATATTCATCATATCAGCAATCTCAGAAAAATTGATGAGCAGATCATCATAAATATTGACCTTGATCATGGCGTCAAAAGGATACTGAACGCTTACGATATTACCCTCAAAGTAATTTACAGTTACGATCCTTCTTCGCGGATCAACAATCCAGTATTCGCGCACCCCATAATTCTTGTAGTAGTAGAGCTTGCGGATATAATCGTCTGACGGATTGCTGGGGGAAACAATTTCGATGATGAAATCAGGGGCGTCATTGCACCGCTTTCCATCCAGTTTATCTTTGCCACAGATCACCATGATGTCAGGCTGAACGATGGTCAGAGGATGGTCAGACAGCTTTACATCGAACGGGGCGCTGAACAATTGGCAGGAGCCTTTCTTACGTTTGATATAGTTGTAAATGATGTTCGAGAGTTCCATGGAGACAGCCTGGTGTATCTGTGAAGGACTGGCCATATCATAGACAACACCGTCGAAGACTTCCACTCTTTTGTTTTCCGGAAGAGCTTCATATTGCTCCAGATTGATGAACTCTGGCATCGTATACACTTCCTTTCTGTGTCAGCCGGTGGCTTCTGTAGATGGTACGAAGTCGATAAGGATTAGATTCATGTCATGAATATAATGCGAAAATGAGAATAAGTCAACTGTAAAGGGATAGAAAAAATATAAATGAGATAAAAATAATTGTGATTGACAAATGGGTCTACATGTTATAGACTAAAAGAAAGGTCTATAACATATAGACCCATTGCAGCAGATGAGGGAGGGAATCGTATGGAGAAGCTTTTTTTACAGATACTGGAGATGAGCGTGACCGCCGGATATTGTATTCTTGTGGTGTTCGTGTTGCGCTTACTTATCAAAAGGCTTCCTAAATTATACTCGTATCTTTTGTGGATCGTTGTGTATTTCAGGCTGATCTGTCCGGTGTCTATGAGCAGCGTGTTTAGCCTTGTGAGGGTTCAACCGCAGGGGATATCGGAGAAATTAGGCGCACAGCCGCACGCGAATATAAGTAACGGTACAGAACAGGCCGGGCATGTGGTGGAAACCGTTGCCGGCCATGCCGTAAAAATACCGTTGGATACAGGGCTGGCAGTGTCTGCGAATCCGATGCAGGCGATTATATCTATGGCGGCTTTCATCTGGATCGTGGTGGCATTACTACTTATTTTATACAATATCTGTTCTCTGATAAGATTAAAAATAGGATTGAAACGTGCAACTTTGGTCAGTAAAGAGAAAAATTGTACGATTTATACGGCAGACTGTATTGGAACCCCATTTGTTGTCGGGCTTTTTTTGCCGCAGATTTATATCCCTGCCGGACTCGGAGAAAATGAAAAGAGCTATGTACTTGCACATGAGAAAACACATGTCCGAAGAAAAGATTATCTCATCAAGCAGCTGGCCTTTCTCGTGACATGCATTTACTGGTTTCATCCCCTTGTGTGGCTGACCTTTTATCTGATGTGCCAGGATATGGAGATGGCGTGTGATGAGTTTGTGATCAGGAGCTTTAATGGAGAAACAAAAAAGGATTATTCCATGACACTGCTTTCTCTCGCACAGGAGCGTCATAGCTTGAAAGGAAGCCCGCTGGCATTTGGTGAGGGAAGTATTAAAAAACGAATTATGAATGTCTTACATTATAAAAAACCGACATTTTGGGTGAGTGTGGCAATGGTCATTCTGTTGGTGGCAGTGCTGATCGGTCTTGCGCTAGACCCGAAAGAAGAAAATCAAAAGGCGGAGGCAGCAGATCCGACAGCAATCAACGAGGAACAGGCGCAGGCAGAAGAACAGATGCGCGAGGAGCTTCTTGCCGCAGAGCAGGAACAGGAGCGAATCGCTGCAGAGCAGGTAAGAGCGGAAGAAGAGAAGCCACTTGCCGCAGAACAGGAAGAGCAGGGTGTGCCGCTGACTGTATTTTATGCAAATGATACGGCAGAATTTCTGCTTTCCAAAACCGTTGCGGTTTCCGAAATCAATGCGGGTGAGATTATCGTACAATTGCAGGAGGCACAGGTGCTTCGTGGAGATATCACGCTGCTTCGCATGGAAATCGGTTCGGACGGATGTATGATCCTGGATTTTAACAATGCGTTTGGGCAACAGCTTGGGATGTATGGAAGTGCGGGGGAGTATCTGATGGTCGGGAGTACGGTCAATACATTTCTTACGGCGTTTCCGGAGTGCGGCCGCGTGCGGATTCTCATAGAGGGTGAACCGTGCAGCTACGGACAAATGGATTATTCGCAGCCTCTGGAGCAATTTACAAATGTGGAAACAACGATTTTGACAACAATTAAAGTAGAGGGGCAGGAGCAAGAGATTGAGATGTCCCGAATCGCGGCTGCACCAGGATTTGCCATCAATTATGATAAAGAGCAGTTTGGCTTAAAAGAGGAAGTAGAGGGAATGGTTTCGCTCATTGCAAAGGCGGGCAGTTTGACGGCACAGCTTGATTGTTGGAGAAACGGAGGATCGCAAAGTGACACTGTGTCCGAATTGAAGAAGTTGAACTTTGGCACGAATGTGAGAGAGGAACGTGTCGTTCTAGAGCAGCAGGGTTATGATGCGGTGAAACTATCGGAACAAGAGACGAGTGCGGATGTGAGGACAGAATACTATGTAATTGCTGACGGCTCGGTAAGCTGGGTGCTTCGGCTCATATATTCCCCGGAGGCAGAGGAAGGCTTGCTGCCGGAGCTCATGTACACGCTGAATTCGTTTCAGATCTTACACTGATCTAAGAATGTGCCAGCGTCGCGGATTTTTGTCATGTGCAATCGGGGAAATAGGCAGGTTATTTGGTGTAGTTATTTAGAAATCAATCTACTAGTACCCGTTGCCGCAATGAAAAACACAAAATAAAAGACACAAATAGATATTTTATATGGAAAGGATATCAAGATGAAAGAATATAGACTTGCAGCCAGTGAAAAACGGTTCGCAGATCTGATCTGGGACAGAGAACCGGTGGGCTCCACGGAGCTTGTGAAGATCTGCGAACAGGAATTTGACTGGAAAAAATCAACGACCTATACGATGCTCAAAAAGCTGTGCGAGAAAGGAATTTTCAAAAATGAGCATGCGGTAGTTTCCGCGCAGATATCTCGGGAAGAATTTTATGGCAGACAGAGCCGGGAATTTGTTGAGGATACGTTTGGCGGATCCTTACCGAAGTTTCTCACAGCATTTATCGGAAAAAAGAAGCTGTCGGATGCGCAGGTCGAGGAAATGAAGGCGCTGATCGAAAATTATCGGGAATCATGATTTGGGAGGCGTTTTCATGAAAGAACGACAAGAGATTTTGGATTACGGAATGACATTACCGGATGTATATATGGATGCACCCTTTCATGATGACAACTGGATCCTGCTCCGTTGCCGGAAAAATAAAAAGGCATTCGCATGGACTTATGTGCGGAACGGGCAGATCTGGGTCAATGTAAAGGTCGATCCAGAGTGGCGGGATTTTTGGCGGTCAGCATATCCATCTGTCCTGCCGGGGTATCATCAGAACAAGGAGCACTGGAATTCCATCATACTGGATGGAACGATACCGGATGAAGAAATCCGGCGGATGGTCGCGGAGAGTTATGATCTGGTTGCAGGCAAGAAATCGTTCACAAAGAAATAGGGAGCATCTTACATACAGGTACTGGCTGATTATCTCGCTTTTTGGTTTTGTGCTTGGCATATGAGATGAAATATTATAATGTGAAATATAATAATTTCGAATATATAATGCTGCCTGGAAATACAGAAAAAAGTGGCTGAAATAGGAAATTTATTAGCTAATTTAAAAACTGTAAAGAAAAAACACTTGACACCCCATCTCCTTTGTAGTATGATAGCAAAGGTTTGAGAGAAAAGGTGTGATTTTTATGGCATCAGAGATGGAACCAAAGGTGAGGCAGACATACCTTTATGACTTTTATGGTGAACTTTTGAATGAGCACCAGCGGCGAATTTTCGAGGCATTTGTGTTTGATGATCTCTCCTTGGGGGAGATTGCCGAGGATCAGGATATTTCCAGACAGGCAGTGCATGACATGATCAGGCGCTCCACGAAAAAGCTGGAAGAATATGAGGACAAGCTACATCTTATGGAGCGTTTTTTGGAGCTTCGTGAAAAAGCGGTAGCGATTCGCCAAAAGACAGAAGCCTATGAAGGCAGTCATGAGGAACGCCTGCTGATGGAGATCAAACAGCTTTCCGGTGAGATTATAAAGGAATTATAATATATGGCATTTGACGGTTTATCAGAAAAACTACAAAATGTTTTTAAGAATCTGCGCAGCAAGGGCCGCTTGACAGAAGAGGACGTAAAGGTCGCCTTAAAGGAAGTCAAGATGGCGCTCTTAGAGGCAGATGTGAATTTTAAGGTCGTCAAGCAGTTCACGAAAACTGTGCAGGAGCGGGCAATCGGCTCCGACGTGATGAACGGCTTAAATCCCGGACAGATGGTCATCAAGATCGTGAACGAGGAGATGACCGCACTCATGGGTTCTGAGACGACAGAGATCGCGCTTCGCCCCGGCAAAGAGATGACAGTCATTATGATGGCAGGTCTTCAGGGAGCAGGTAAGACGACAACGACTGCAAAGCTGGCAGGCAAGTTCAAGCAGAAGGGAAAAAAGCCGCTGCTCGTTGCCTGTGATGTGTACCGGCCCGCAGCGATCGAACAGCTGCAGATCAACGGTGAAAAGCAGGGCGTGGAAGTCTTTTCCATGGGAGATAAAAATTCTCCGGTGGATATTGCAAAGGCAGCGATCGAGCATGCGCATAAGAATGACTTTAATTTAGTCATCTTAGATACAGCCGGACGCCTTCATATCGATGAGGGCATGATGGCAGAGCTTGTCTCCATCAAGGAGCAGGTGGATGTGGCACAGACGATCCTTGTTGTAGATGCTATGACCGGACAGGATGCGGTCAACGTGGCAAAGACCTTTGACGAGACGATCGGAATCGACGGTGTGATCCTGACAAAGCTGGACGGCGATACGAGAGGTGGTGCGGCACTTTCCATTCGGGCAGTGACCGGAAAACCGATCCTTTATGTCGGCATGGGCGAGAAGCTTTCCGATCTGGAGCAGTTTTATCCCGACCGTATGGCATCCCGCATTTTGGGTATGGGTGATGTGCTCACACTGATCGAGAAAGCCCAGGCAGAGCTTGATGATGACAAGGCAAAGGAGATGGAACAGCGCTTAAAAAAAGCGGAATTCTCCTTTGATGATTATCTGGAGTCCATGAACCAGATGAAAAAGATGGGTGGACTTTCCAAGGTGCTTGGCATGATGCCGGGCATGGGTGGCGCGCAGATGGCAGAGATTGAAAATGCCATGGATGAGAAAAAGATGGCGCGCATTGAAGCAATCATTTATTCCATGACGCCGCAGGAGCGTGCGAATCCGAATGTACTGAATCCCAGTAGAAAACGGCGCATCGCAAACGGTGCAGGCGTGGATATTTCTGAAGTCAACCGACTGGTCAAGCAGTTTGAACAGGCCAGAAAGATGATGAAGCAGATGCCGGGAATGATGAAGGGCAGAGGCGGTAAAATGGGAAGATTCAAATTACCGTTTTAAACGGATCAGCTGCAGAGCAGTAGTTCGTTTATGAGCAAGCAGCGTATCGGATGACGAATATCCGCTTGACGCATAGATAAAATGAAAGAATTTCAAGGAGGTGAAATGAAATGGCAGTAAAGATCAGATTAAAGAGATTAGGACAGAAGAAGGCTCCTTTCTATAGAATCGTTGTTGCAGATTCCAGAACCGCACGTAACGGTCAGAGCATCGATGAGAACGGAACTTACGATCCCACCAAGGATCCCAGCGAGTATCACGTAGATGCTGAGGCAGCTAAGAAGTGGTTAGCAAACGGAGCTCAGCCTACCGAGACTGTTGCAAAGATTTTCAAGTTGGCTGGTATCGAGA
>JALFNQ010000207.1 GCA_022773965.1 Lachnospiraceae bacterium | reverse complement strand
CAGGTAACGCATCCGTTCCAGGCCTACCGTATCAAATACGTGATCTATCTGATGATGGACGGTCAGACCAAGCTTTGGAGCGGAGCCCATGACGGTATTCGTGCAGTCGCTGCAGTTGCCGATCAGGATATCCGTGCAGCCGGCTTTTTTAAAGTTCAGGCATTTTTGTGCCTGACCGGGGCAGTTGCCGGGATTTTCACATTTCAGCGTGCCCTTTACATCAATGGCCTGTTTGCATTTCTGAACCAGTACAACGTCTGCATTCATTTTCTGTGCAATATCCTGCATGCGCGGCTCATTTCCACCGCATGCGCAGAGCAGGATGCCAAGCTTTGCGTGTTCAAGATTTTCAAAAGGTGCGGTGACGATAATGCCACCGGTGGTTTTGGTGATCGGTGTGTCTAAATCTACCGCGTGCCCGGTAAAAGGGCCTCCCATAATGATCTCACCGTAATCTCCGTCAATACCTCCGGCTTTTTCAATCAGCGCGCCGACGGTTGTGCCAACCGGAACATCCATAAATACCCTTGTAAAGGTGCCGCCCTTCAGCTTTCCGGCCACAGAGACATTTTTCGTGATGACCGGACGCTTGTCATCGATGGCCTCGGCAACGCGAAGAAGAGTCTCGGCGTTAATGACTACTGCGTCTGCAACGGAGGGAAGATCTGTGACAGATAACAGCTTGCCTAATACCTCGCGGACAACTGCCCGTTCTTCGCCCATGGGATAGAGATCCGGGAGCAGATGATAGGAGATGTCCGGTTCATTTTTGCACAATGCATCGATCTTTTGTACCTGAACCTCATGCTTGGCCTTGATGGCAAAAATGCCTTTTCTGGCGTTGCACAGCTTCATCACATGCTTAAGGCCGGCAAATGTTTTTTCCAGCTGATCCTCCAGCTGCTTCATATTGTGTTCCAGAAGCGGTTCGCATTCCGCGGCATTTACAAGTATGTATCCGCCGTTTAAGTCGGCATTGCATTTGATATGCGTCGGAAAACCGGCACCGCCCATGCCCACGAGACCGCTGGCTGCCAGAAGTTCTTTTTCGCTATCTCCGCTTAGGGGTTCATAGGTATCGGGCTGGTCATCATCTGCATCGATTACATATGCCGTTTCTGTCAGTTCACTGATCTTTCCGGAAAACGGGCTGTGCAGCGGTGCGCCGAGCCCTGTCGGGACGGCTAATAACTGACCTCTTTTTACCGGATCGCCGGATGACATGACAGGCTTTAATGGGGCTCCGATATGCTGTTTTAATAAAATGGTGTACTTCATGGGAAATTCCCTCCCTTGTTTCGGCATGAGAATCACATCGTGTATCGGATGCCGGTTTGATATTTATATAAAAATTTGCATTTTTTCTGGCGGAAGTATGTGGGAATCGAACCCACCCGAGATAGAAGACTACCTCACATCGGTTTTGAAGACCGTGGAGAACACCAGTTTCTCAGCTACTCCCTTAGTTTTATGGTCTATAGTATAGTAAAGAAGCTCTCAAAAGTGAAATGAAGCTTCACCATATCAGGTATAATAAATTGGAATGAGCGTTACTTTAAAATCATCTGTACTTTTTCAATAAAATGTCGTGCAGCGGGTGAAAGGTTTGCAGCTGATTTGTATGCGATGCCCAGTTCCCTTGTGAAATAAGGCTCTAACGGCAGCGTCAGAACCTGATCGTCCATTCCCTCGATGACCAGCTTCGGCAAAATGCTGACACCCAGGTTGTTGGCCACCATCGACACGATTGCAAGATCATCCTTCGATGAAAAACGGATGTCAGGGTTGATGCCGGAGCTTTGCAGTGCATAATGTACATCGTAATCGGTTCCGGCAGCAGAGATAATAAACGGGTGAGCCAGCATGTCGATGATCGGGCAAAAGTCACTGGATGTGGAGAAGGATTTTGGCAGAATAGCCATCAGTGGATCCTCATACAGTGGCAGCCATTCCAGGCCGTCTGTATTTCGTCTGCTCACCAGACCCAGATCTGCAACACTGTCATTGATCCATTGGACAATGTCATCTGTGCCGCCCTCTAAAAGTTCGATCTCGATGCCGGGATAATCCTCCTGAAATTCATGGATCGCCCGGGGAAGCCAGTTCCTGGAGATACTTGCAAAAGAAGCAATCGTCAGACGTCCGGTGTTCAGACCCTTTAAAGATGCAATGGTCTGCTCCAGTTGTTCATTGACTGAGAGCATATTGCGCACAATGGGTAAAATGACCTCTGCATTCGGTGTTAGCTTGATCCCGCGTTTCGTTCTGAGAAATAGCGGAAAGCCCAGTTCATTTTCCAGAGTTTTTAAAATGTGGCTGACACCGGGTTGCGTATATCCCATGCGCTCACCTGTTTTTGTGAAATTTTTGGTCTCTGCCACATCAGCAAAGAGCGTATATTTGTTCAGATCCATGGAGTTCTCCTCAAGTGTTTGAAAAATGAAAAAGGGCATTCCCACTACAAATGGGAATGCCCTCATTGGCTTCAATTGGGATTTATTATATATAACAAACTCTTATTTTTCAACAGCAAATATAAAAGAAAATGATGAACTGACATGCGAAAATATTATGCCGGATATAACAAACTGTTTGTTTACATGAATTTCACGGAATGTCTATTATGGAAAGAAATTGTAGTGACAGGAAATGCGGTTGATGGAATGCTTTGGGAAGCAGCCGGAGCCTGTCCATATGGCTGAGGTGGAAAATACTGCATATGTGAGGGAGGGTGTGAATGTATGGATTATGTAGAAAAAACGCTGGAGGACGTTCATTTTATTTCGGAAGACCTGCAAGGCGTATCCTTTCAGGGATGTATTTTGAAAAACTGTGTGTTTCAGAAATGCGATCTAAGAAACTGCAATTTTCAAAGTGCGGTTTTTTATGGCTGCCGGATGGAAGATGTTCATATTGAAGGGGCAGACTTTCTGGGAGCATCCTTGAATGATATTGTATTGAAGAATGTATATGCGGATGAAACGACAAAGTATTATCATCTGGCATGTCCGCCGGAGGGTCCCTTTGTGGCATATAAAAAATGTCAGGATGACCGGATCGTCCAGATGCTGGTTCCAAAGGATGCGCTCCGGTCATCAGCTACCAGACTGACCTGTCGCTGCAGTAAGGCGAAGGTACTGAGCATCAAAAGCATTGATGAGACGGTGAAGTATACAGAGGCGATCGCGACGATTGATGACAATTTTATATACCGCGTGGGGGAGTGGGTACAGGTGGATAATTTTGATACTAATCGCTGGCATGATGCCGCGCCCGGTATTCATTTCTGGATGACGAGAGAGCAGGCAGTTCATTATTAATAGTGCGGAAATGGAATATTTCTCTATTGCAAAAGGAATGAGTCTGTGCTATTTTAAATTGGTACTACCAATTTGGAGGCGCAATATGAAATATTTAAAACAGTTTTTTATTATTATTTTCATTTCTTTTCTGGGAGAGATCCTGCATGCTGTGATTCCACTGCCGGTTCCGGCAAGTATTTATGGGATCATTCTGCTATTCGCCGGGTTGATGACAGGCATGATACCACTGGAGTCAGTTCGTGAGGTGGGGACATTTCTCATAGAGATCATGCCGGTTATGTTTGTTCCGGCGGCGGTCGGGCTGATCGAGTCATGGGAGATTTTAAGTGATAAGCTGATTGCTTATGTGGCGGTCACGTTCCTCACGACAGTCATAGTCATGGCAGTCACAGGGCTTATGACACAGAAAGTGATCAGAGGCAGAAAGGAGCAGGGCAATGATCAGTGATTTTTTCAGTGAGGCAGTATTTTTAGGCGTATTTATCACGCTGGGAGCCTATTTTTTAGGAGTTTCCATCAAGAAAAAATGGAAGCTTGCGATCTTTAATCCACTGCTGCTCGCAATCGTATTTACGATGATCTTTCTTTTGATCTCGCGGATGCCCTATGACGTTTACAATGAGGGGGCAAAATATATCAGTTACCTTCTGACTCCTGCGACGGTCAGTCTGGCGATCCCTCTGTATGAGCAGTTTGAGGCACTGCGGAAAAATGTGCGCGCGATCATGGTGGGAATCGTGACGGGTGTGCTGACAAGTATGGCATCTGTGCTGGCGCTGGCAGTGATCTTTCGGTTTGATCACAAGGAATATGTCACATTTTTGCCAAAATCCATTACAACGGCCATCGGAATGGGTGTGTCCGAGGAGTTGGACGGCTATGTGGCGATCACGGTGGCGGTCATTATCGTGACAGGAATCATCGGAAATATGATTGCAGAGATGGTCTGCCGCCTGTTTCATATCACGGAGCCTGTGGCAAAGGGCATCGCCATCGGCTCCGCGTCTCATGCAGTCGGAACAACAAAGGCGATGGAGATGGGAGAGATCGAAGGTGCGATGAGCAGTCTTTCCATTGTGTTGTCCGGGCTGTTGACAGTATTCGGGGCGATGATTTTTGCAAATTTGAGGTGATCGTTCGGGAAGGACAATCAGAAATAGCAAAATGATGGGATAGAGACGGTTAAAAAAGCCCGGGAAGGAGCAGGAAATATTGGGAACAGATGGTAGCAGGATATGAGGCTTTTACGGGAAGGACTGTGTATAGCGCAGACAGAGGAGAAATCCGGGTGAAGCGCATATAGATCGAGGGAGGATATGGAGAATAAGGAATATCAGAGGATTATCGATTATATCTGCCAGGAGATCACGGATGACAGATTAAAAATCGGAGACAGGCTGCCCACGGAGCGCCTGCTCTCAGAACAGATGGGTGTGAGCCGCAATTGTGTGCGGGAAGCGCTGCGCAGTATGGAGACCTTCGGTATGATCGAGTGCAGACAGGGCTCCGGTAACTATCTGAGCTGTCGGATGAGTGAGCCGATCTCGGAGATCTTCAGCATGATGCTGCTTTTGGGTGCGACGGATCTGGAGGATCTGAAGAAATTTCGCATGGAGCTGGATAAACAGGCCTGCAGAACGCTGGTGGCGCGGGAGGATCGGGTGAAGCTGGCAGATCAGTTGCTGGCGGTTCTGGGCGAGACTCCGGCAAACGAACAGGATCAGGAGCAATTTATCGAGCTGGATGCCCGTTTTCACTATGAGCTGTTGCAGCTTCAGGGTAACCGCCTGTGGATGACGATTGCCGATGCTATTTTTCCGGTGTACCGGAAAGGGATCAAAGATACACTGCTTCATGCGTCCAGAGAGGAAGAACAGAAGTTTTATGAGCTGCACTGGGGGATTTGTGCAGGCATCAGAGATGGCTCTTATGAGCAGTGCGAGGAGGCAATTGAAGAACATTATCGATTGCTGTAGAAAAATGAAAGCAGACGGTTACTTTTCACACAGTAGCCAGCATTTATTGCGGGCTACGTGCTAAAAACGTATATGAGTCATGAATTTGGCGTTTTTGCATGCGAAGCATCGGCAAATTTGTTACATTTCAGGCTGGTGTCTGAAATGTAACACCAGGCGAAATTGTGTCGTCAAAGGAGATGAAAAACCTCTTGCAGCCGCATGGTGTGCGTGCTATGATAAAGCCGAAGGTGTCGGCAGAGCATATCATAGTTACAAACGCTGATGTCAGCAAGAGGTTTTTGGTATGAAGCAGAATGTACGGATCGCAGCACAGAACAGAAATTTCATATTGTACATACTGATCGCTCTGATGATGATTACAGGAGCGTTGTCGCAGGAAACAAAGGCTCAGTCCGAGTTCTTAACAGCGACAGAGTCTGCGAAGGCATCCGTCTATCGGTTGATTCCGAGCATGCCACTGACCGATGAGCCGTGTACGGAGAAAATGATCGGTACACAGACGAAGCTGCCGCTGATTCGGGCTTTTCGTCCGATCCGCAGGGTCTTTCGCGCCCTGATTACTCAAATCTATGTATGTGCAGCCACTCAGGCGGCGCATCAGGGAGAGCTTTTGCGACAGAACGCCTCTCAGACGTGGATCTGTGCGCAGGGGCTGGTCACAACCATTCAATACATCCATGATCTGGATGGGAAAAAATCCGCATAATTTTATCGAATAACTGAATAAGCAACAGGATGATTCTGCCTATGCGGCAAGCATGCAGTTGGCTGTAAAACGTCAGCAGACTGTAAAAGCATAGGTCTATTTGTGTATGCCAAAAACGGGAGGAATCGATATGGATACAATCGTAGTAGCGGTGATGGCAGTTGCGATGATCGGCGCAGCAATCTGGTGCTGGCGCATCGAAAATCTGCCGGATGCGGATGAGAAAAAAGGAAAGAAATCAGATCATTCAGAAAATGGAGGAGAATAAACATGAACCCTTTGATGTGGATATTAGTAATAATCGGAGGACTGGCAGGAGCCGGCTCCACACTTTACATTTTAGTTTCGTTTATTGCGGTGGTCGCGTTTAAGCTCTACCGGAAGTGCAAATATCATATGTCATTTTATGACTGATGAAGTGATGAGAACAATGCCCCCGGGCCGGATATGATCCGGGGACATTGTTTTAGGTTATGACTTCAAAATTGCAGGAATATTTACACCATTAAAAATTTGTGGTAGCATGTAGGAATAGCTTTTGACACTATCATAAGAATAGGAGAGGCAAATAGATGAGCGCAATCGTAACATTAAAAAAAGGTGAGGGCCGCACGATCAAGGCGGGCGGCATGTGGATCTTTGACAACGAGATCGACACGATCATGGGATCATTCGAAAACGGGGATATCGTGATTGTACATGACTTTGACGGCTATCCTATGGGACGAGGATTTATAAATACAAATTCTAAAATTCGCATCCGGCTCATGACGCGCCATGTGGAACAGGAGATTGACGAGGAATTCTTACGCATGCGCGTCCAGCGGGCGTGGGACTATCGCAAGACGACAGTGGATACATCATCCTGCCGCGTGATCTTTGGGGAAGCAGATTTTCTGCCCGGCTTTGTGGTGGATAAATATGAGGATGTGCTGGTGGTGCAGTGTCTGGCGCTCGGCATGGAGCAGTTTAAGTTAAAGCTGGTGGAGCTTCTGAAGGAAATATTGGCAGCAGACGGGATTCCTATTCGCGGTGTCTATGAGCGCAGTGATGCGAACGAGCGCAAAAAAGAGGGATTGCCGAAGGTGAAGAATTTTATCGGGGAGTCTTTTGATACGAATATAGAAATTGTAGAAAATGGAGTTCACTATATGGTGGATGTGGTAAATGGACAGAAGACCGGATTTTTCTTAGACCAGAAGTACAACCGTCTCGCGATGCAGCGCATCTGTAAAGGAAAAAAGGTCTTAGACTGCTTTACACATATGGGCACCTTTGCGCTCAATGCAGGCATTGCCGGGGCTTCTGACGTGACGGGACTGGATATTTCCGAGTATGCGATCGAGCAGGCGAATGCCAATGCCCGCCTGAACGGATTGGAGAACACGGTACATTTTCGCTGTGCAAATGTGTTGGATGAGCTGCCGAAGCTGGCGGCAGCAGGGGAACAGTACGATGTGGTCATCCTTGATCCACCCGCCTTCACAAAGTCCAGAGAAGCCACAAAAAATGCCATCAAGGGCTACCGCGAGATCAATATGAAGGGCTTAAAACTCGTGAAGGACGGCGGCTATCTCGCCACCTGCTCCTGCTCACACTTCATGACCCAGGAGCTTCTCGCAAAGACGATCCGCGAGGCAGCACGCTCTGCACACAAGCGCCTTCGTCAGGTGGAATTTCGCACCCAGGCACCGGATCACCCGATCCTGTGGGCAGCGGATGAGAGCTACTATCTCAAATTTTACATTTTTCAGGTGGTGGAGGAGAAATAGATTTCTAGCAATGGCCTAGAGCTTGATTTTGGTGGCATTAGAGCAAATAGTTGGAAATATAAATACTATCGTATATTATTGCAAAGTTGTGTGATTTTTTATGAAAATGGTGTAAAAAATGGTGTAAAACGAGATAATTTATATAGGTGTTGGTGTATAATATAAAAACCTAGAATCCGCTAGTTAGTATTAACCAAACAGCATGTTAGCATTTTACTCGGAATGAAATTTCGGAGAAAGGAAGTGGTATTCTGTCTAATATTTTGCAACGAGATGGTTTGACAATAGAATTACTTGCCAGGCTATCATTTCAATCAGTCTTGGGGATTAACCTAAAGAAAAATCTCCATTATTTTGATAAAGACTCGCTTATATCTGAAATTAAAAGGGTAAATGCATGGTATGATGAATTTGAAGAATTACATGAATTAGCATTAGAATTACGAGCAATATCGGAATTTCGAATTGCCGATATGATGAAGGGAAAAGCAAAGGATGATGGGTATCGAGGCGTTCATGTATATTATCAATTAGACGGTAATCATTATCCGATTGAGATTCAGTACAATACGTATTATGACAGGCAATTCAATAATTGGCTTCACAAGTATGTATATAAGAAGAACTATGAGAATGAAGTTGGGTTACAGTTGCGAAATCTATATGAACATGCTAAAATCCAGACAGAGCAAGATTTTAAGGAGGCGATGACTTATGTGCTATCTAATCGCTAAAAACATTGATGAAGAAGGATGCGTAGCATTCAGAACAACACATGGGAAGCATCTTTCCACATTCAAGAAATCGTTGATCGAAAAAGTTGGGTATGATAAGATCCAGCTGGTCACCATTAGCAGACCGTCTGCTTACGGAGAGTACGAGCCATACAGATTTGTTGAATCAGAAGCAGAGTTTGCATATGCGGTTGAGCATATGTAGAAAGATAAATTGTTTGAGAAATCACTGAGGACGGGAAAATATTTCCCGTCGTTTTTTCACATTACCGGCATGCCTGAATTAGAAAAATCGTAACTGTGAAGATGCTGAATCGTTACGAATTTTCAGGATAAGCTTATTTACGAAAAGGAGTATATGAATATTACCAGATTTGAATCGAACAGGAAAAAGAAAGTAAATGAAAAGGAATGGACTCATTCAGGTGGATTCAGACACGGCACACATCCAGCAGGATTACATAAAGCTTCCATATTTAAGGCAGGTGGGCTCTGAGGATTTTTATTATGAATCCGGTACAAATTCCAGTCGCATGACAAAATATTTGAAAGATCTTGGCTGGTATCTGGTTGTGGAGGATCTGAATCCGGACAAGATCAATGTGTTTGAAATTACGATTATGAGTATCATTATTTTTGTGATCGGGCTTTTGATGATCGGAACAGTTTTTATTGTGAGTTTTATGAGAGAGCGTAAAGCATCCAGGGAGTTGAATGAGCATAGGGAGATTTCCATCACGGATGCCATGACTGGTCTTTTTAACCGCCGTGCTTTCGAGGAAGATTGTGTGCGCATACAGGCACATGGTCTTGTAAAGAAAACGTGTATTCTGATGATGGATGTGAACGGATTAAAGGAAGCAAATGATACATATGGTCATGCGGCGGGCGATGAACTGATCATAGAGGCGGCAAAATGCATCCAGACAGCAATGGGTGAGCTTGGTAAAGCA